>CAYPUO010000006.1:0-17981 GCA_964413775.1 uncultured archaeon | reverse complement strand
CTCCATTCCTGCCGTGCCGCAATCAGAGACTGTGTTCTCCCACACCTCAAGCAATCCATTACTAGTTGCATTGATACCTGACTCACTGAGACCCGTGAATGTGTTGTGCCATATGTTGAAAGAGGCGCCTCCGTCGATGTCTATCCCACACTGACTGTTGCGGAAGATATTATCATGAACTTCCCAGCCATAGTTGGTTTCACAATCGATTCCTGTAGTCACTAAGTTGAAATCGCTCAGAAGCACCGTAACATTGTCACAGAACGCGCCAGTTACTCCATAATCAGCGTTCGTGAATGAGCAGTCCGATATGTTCGTTCTATTCGAATCACTCATCAGCAACGCATCAGATCCGATGTCTTCGAATGTGCAGCCCTGTATCTGGGCGTTTTGTGAATTGTCGAGAGAGAGTCCAGTAACTCCAATATTAATGAACATCGAGCTCAGAATCGTGATATTGCTGCTAAGGACGTTCATTCCAATGTTAAGGGTGCCATTGACCAGAACATCATCGAATACAACGGCATTCGATGACATAACGTATGCAACTTGGCCACTATGAGTTGGGCTGGAAAACTTCGAGTTTGTGACCTCTAATCCTATGCAATCGCTAATATCCAGAGCATCAAATTGTGACATGACATCTGCATTCACTATCCGGGAATCATTGCACTGAAACAAGTAGATGCCCACTTGGGCACTTAAGGATACGAGTCCGTTTCCCGTGAAGTTGGCACATTGGTATACGAAGAGGTCCATTGCAGCAATGTGGAATTCCGTGTTTGTTACACTAACGTAGTCCGAATTCGAGATTTCTAGGTCTATGTATGGATTACTCGATTCAATGGTGACTCCACTTATGCTCGACAGATTACTGAACTCAAGATATGCTGCATGGCTCTGCGTAGTGCTAACTGAAGAGTCTGCCATTTTAAAGCTCTCAGAGTGGCTAACAAATAAGCCGTAATTGGTTACTGTTTCGATCAGAGTATCGCTTACCTCTGTGCCATTTGCATTCACACAGAGGAGCCCTCCATAACCAGACTCTATAGTCGAGTACTCGATGACTCCATGTGTCACATTCTCAAGATGAATGGCATATTCAGCTGACAGTTGATGTGTGAAGCAGTCCCGGACTACGAAATACTGATCCGTATTGATAATCCAGATGCACGGATCACCGATGCCATATGTAATGTTCAATGCCGAAATCACATATGGGTTGCTCTCCGTACCACCACCAGGCCATCCTTGAGAAATGAAGTCAGTTGTCCCATTGATGAAGATAGGGATGTGGTTCGAGAGGTCACTGCCAGTCAGTCGTGTGCCCGGCTCTTGGGCCAAGACGACAGGGACAGCTCCCTCGGCTACAGAAACAGAATCAAAACTAAGGCTGGCTGTTATGATTAGTGGCTGTGATATCAGAACAACCAGGGCAAAAAGCGCGAATGTTGTTGTTTTCAACCAATAGCTCCTCCTTGCTAGAGTACACCAGCTCATCCATTGGCATCAATCGGCACGTTCACATGTTGGGATAGTGGAATACTTCAAATGTGAGCATCGGTCAGTCGACGTCTCTGGCGGACGAACACTTCAGCCAGATTGGGACACATTGCCTAATAAACTTCAGTTGCGTGGCCTCGCAGATATTGCCAACCAGCTTCCATGAATATGACCGGCTCCGAATCTCTGCCCCTTCTTTCGATTCCAGCCTTTCCTCTTGAGGAACTACAGGAATATTTCCTCAGTCCTTGCCTTAAACGGATTGAATGTTGTTGCAAGTGCCGTATTCGAGTGTATCAGTTCTTCACGGTAGTTCGTTTCAAACTCCATCACGGCATTTCTCAGAGACTGTCTAAACCTCGAAGTCTCTTTCGAAACTATGAGAAGGCCGGTAGTGAGGACCCCGTACTCCAGCAGAATCTTGATATCGCCGTGATCGACTCTCTGAAGCTTCTGGCCACTAGCAAGCATTTCCCGCATCAAGGAAATCATCCCAGAAATCGCAGAACCAACCAATTCAGCATCAGCGCTTCCCGAGTACTCGTTGAATCTGTGAGCGAATATGAGCATTCTATCCTTGTCTAACACCATGAAGTCAAGAGGGCTGGCTTCACTGATGAAGAGGAGTCTCGGGTTTCTTGCGACAGTATAAGCAATGAGAAGGAGCCCGATGCTGTATGGTGTGGTCCATTGGTTACCCACCCAGCTAGGCACTCCAGGGACATTGGCTATCACAATTCCAAGGGGCCCTGCCATAATCCAGACCAAGAAGCCAACGAAGTATAGGGTGACAACTCTCTGCTCTGCGGGCTCTTCCGTTATACGTAGGATTTGAACCGAATACTGAATGATTACAACTATGAGTACTGCAAATGCAATCCCATCAATTGCTACCGGTATTTCTTCTGACCAGCTCCCCTTGACAAGGTCTCCAACAAGTGCCCCACCTGCAATGAAGGTCACAACCAGAGATCTTCCAATTGGGGGACTATCGAATTGAGAGTACATAATTGCGAAGAACCAGAATAGAAATCCACCTACTATGAAAAAGGCAAGAAGGATGTTCGACATCCATAGTTGCTGGCCATTGAACACCAACTCCCAATCTCTGAATGGCAGATATGTCTGGTCCAGCAGGAGATCAATCACCATTCCTGAAAAGGAGCCTATTGCAAGAGTATAGAGGAGCGTTGGATAGAGGCGTGACTTCCACCATGACCGGATTACGGCAGCTAGAGCAATGCATATAATGATCATAGAGATGGCCAGAGCTGGTACAACTTCTGGAGACTGCATATGCTATACCTCTCAATGTGTGCAACAATGTATCTCTAATAAAGCCATTTGGACATACAGCTGAACGGTCTGCAGTATGTCCTCTTATCTGAACCTACCATGTCCGCGGTGCTCTCCCAGAAGGGCTTGCTGGCTGTCTGTTTTGAGACCAATAACAACACAGACAACCAAGAGCTGGGACCCATAGATACCACGGAAGGAGTAGGAATGCTATGAATGCGATGCATATAATGAGTCCTGTGTTTGCGCCGCCGGACTTCCTTTCTGGTGCCGTCCAAGGAGAAGCAGGTGCCGAAGCAAATCCCGAAGATGAAGTAGAGCCGCCCCAGGTATCAGCAGCTGGTCGTTTCTGCGGCGCTGCAGAAGTACGCTGAGATGTATCGATTAGACTGCCGCAATTGGTGCAATACACCATGCCGTCATCCCTTCTATCCCATGTGTAGTACTCGTTGGTCTGCCCACAGTAGGGACAGGTAACTCGGAATGTGTTATTATCCGACAATCTTTCGACACCGTGCTGTTTGCGGTTTGATAGATTATATATTCTTCTAAGGCATGTTGACTGACATCCAATAAGCTCAAAGAGGATAGAGCATTATGTGGAGAAGGTAGATGATGTTGCCTTTGTCAATAACCACCGCTCCGCTCAACTTGCTTTCCGGCGGGAAATATTATGACTTCCCTGGAACGCTTGCGGCAATGAAACAAATGCATGCTGCTTCTGCAGTTGATGGCTTTGAATTCCAAGACTTGGCGGAATGGGACTCAAGAGGGCCCCCTAGAGACGTAGTAACAAAGTCCTATCGACCTGAAACGTGGAAATCGTGTCCAAAGTATAGCTTGGAAGACAGAGCCGAGCTTCTGAAGGGAGCATCAGTAATCTCTGTTCATGCAAATAGAGACGTCGGGATTTGCTTGTGCTCAGAGGACTCCGCCGAAATAGACATTGGACGATCCATAATGAATGACACATTTCGTCTTGCTAGGGAGATTGGTGCACATCTTGTTGTGTTTCACCTCTGGGATACATATGCTACTAGCTTCGACCCTGCATTTCTAAAGTCTGAGCTGAAGAAAGCATCCTCAGGTTTTCCTTCCATAGTGTCCTCTGTGGAGAACGTGCCAACACATCTTGAAGGGAGCACGCCATTCGACCTGGCTCGCCAGTTTGACTCAATAACGCTCGATACTAGATGGGCTGGCTTGTACAATGAGCTCGATGAATTTCAGGAGCTATCTCACAAGATTGTGAACGTTCACCTGCGAGGCGCTCTTGAAGGCAATGAATGGGTGTTGCACGATGCTCCTTTTACCTTCAAGGACGCTTTTGATAGAATCCACAATGAATGGTCAACCTCGGGGCCATACACGGTTGAACCTGAGCGCGGCCGCAGTATCCCGACAATGGAGGGGGCTATCGACTCGCTGAGGAAACTGAAATCAAATCTGGCTCAATCTTAGTTTCGAAGCTAGTTCTACTTGGTCATACCTTTTTCGGAGTCCCAAATCGGCTACAGAAAAGGGTGTCATCACTCTGCACGTTGGATTCAATCCTCAGTTTGTACCAAACCTACAATGGTGTGCTGCTTCTATGTTTGGAGGTCTACCTTTATCACTGCAAGACCCCATTCCGTGAATTTCGATTCTAGGTCTGCTTTGATATCTGATGCAGCGTCATTGGGCTTGTCGAACAGGAAGTTATTCGTCCTCGACTCCGCAATCTTCTTGCTACTTTCTTGAATCGCCGTGTCTACCGCGTCACTTCGATTCCCGATGGTGAAAGCTTATCTCTCAACATCTACTATTCGCCAGTATATAGTACCTTTGAGCGCCTCAGTATGGATAGCTGTTGCCTGCTGCCGAAGGGACACCTTCATCGCTATCCTCTCGAGAAGAGGCGCCTTGAAGATTATTCCTGGTCCTTTAACACTATGGAATCTGCCAAGCCGCAGTATGACTACTCGTTCCCATTCCCTCAGGACTTTGAGTCCAGCAGCAATGAAAAGGAGGATGAAGAAGCCCATTATTGCTGCAATCAGATATGCCCCAAAGAAAAGGCTCGAGATTTGCATTGTGTACCACTTTGCCATTGAGAAGGAATTCTACGCTTATACCCATTTAGTCACTCGATTCCCGTACAACGAGTTGAAATTCATTGGAGAGATGAGTGCGAGAGCTTTGAGATTCGAATTCAGTGATGATGGTTGTTCTGGTGAAGTGATCGCGCTGACATTTGATGATGAAGAGGCGTAGTTGCTACACGTAGAAGACGAATAGCCATTCATCAGACCATGATGTACATATACAAATCAGGATGTTCGATCCTCTGGATGCCTTATCTTCCCTCTTTACTGCATTCAAGAATGGGTGCGATGAGAGTTCCAGCGATTCCATATGTGACCTGGGCTGCTTCTCTACTTGACAAGTGCGTGCTAAATGGTCCTCCTGTTCCATCGACCACAAAAGAACTCGTCCAGTTTGGCATAGGTGGCAGGTTATTATTATCAACCATCCCCTGCCATTGTTGATCCGTCAACCTCTCTGACATGGGTTGGCTGAATTCATAGTATGAATACATGGCTCCCCTAGCAATGTAAGGAGCTCCATTCTCATTTGGAACTGCTACAAGGATCAACATGGGCTTTCCTGTTGCTTCCTCCAGTACTTTTCCGTTGATTGTGTCTGTGTGGACATCAGCAACTAGCTCCGCTCTGCCACCTGAGGAACCAAATCCCTCAAGGCCACTCAGGGTCCTACCAATGATCTTCAGTGTATAGACCTCAGTTTCGTTCAGTGGAATCCCTTGGAGTTCTTCCTCAGATATCGCCTGCATGGATAGCAATGTCTGTTGTAAGGAAACTAGCTTCTGATACGCATCCACATCAAGCACATTTCTGGAACGCAGTCCTTCAATCATCATTCTACACAAAGAGGCCAAGCGCGCGTATAGGCTGGGAACCGGCTCAACATATCCCGGTGGTGGAGTGGGTGGAGAACCAAAATAGTCGTAGGTATACGACTGCTTGCCGTAGAGAATCGTATCATGCCTTAGTTCTGTCCAGGTGCCTAGTGCTGTTGCAAGCTGCTTGTCCGTCCATGCAGAATTGAGCATGAAAGATGGCTGACCCACTTGCGGTTCTTCAAGCAATGGGATGAACGAGTACAACCACAGCCAGTAGAGATTCTGTGTCCATGTCGACATGCTTAGATTCTCGTATTTGGCCTGCAGTTTCATCATTTGGTCAGTGTAATTCATGACTTCTTTCTGATCATCGAGTAGCTCCCACGCTCTCTCAGACCCAAAGGCAGCAATGATATCTAGTCCCTTGGGCATTGTTCTTGAGAGTCCCACATTCTTGTATACAAGTTGACCTAGGATATAGCTATCAGGAATAAACGCCTGACCCATGAACCGCAGTCCTTTCGTATTGACACTCACATTCCCAGCAACGTCCAGAAGATACCCTGAGAGAATCTCAGGATCCCGGCATGTTGCAGTCCTATTCCTGAATACTCTTAGATACGCTTCACTCTGGAGAAGCGCGATAGAGGGATTCTCCCCGTACACGAGGCAAATCATCTCCGAGTATTCGTAAGGTGTTAGGTCATCACTTACGCCTACAAAGAAGCTTGTCGTATCGTAAATGGCTGCCCATGTCCTGTTAGCTTCTCCCACTTCATGGAATACAGAGCTGTTTTCCATCAATGCTTGGGTCATTAGAATCGCTTGAGCAGTTTCATTCATGCCGCGATCATCATTCATTGCAGGAGTGAGCCAGTCATCAGAGGGGTACAGTCTGAAACCTATTCGCCCATACCACATGAGGGCCTCGAAATACGCCTCCAGTGTGCTGGTCTGGGTGTAGTGGCCTCTCGGTGTATACTGAGAGAAGTCTTCCTTTTGTCCCATGAACCAATCAGTATTGAATCCATATGCGGTATTAATCAAGGAAATTACATTGTCAACCCACGCAGAAACAGAGGCAGGAGGTACCCAACCGCTGTCGAGGAGCTTCAAGGCGACTGAAAAGAATGCGAGGTTCTTGAGCGAGGCTTGCTGCCATCTGGTTGCTGTGAACAACTCACACTGCTCTTGAGTGACTTCGACCATATGTCGAGTCAAGTTCAGAATACAGGCGGTGAAGTTATTCTCCTCGCATCTCTGCAGTACTGCATCGAATATCACATGATAGGCATGTAGCAATGAGTCGGCCGTGACAAAGGAAGGATACAACTCCTCGAAATTGTCCAGGTAGAGATCGGCGAATTGGCTTGTGGCGCCAGGAATTGCCGCGAAGTAGTTATCCTGAATCTGCTCTTGAACCTCAGGGGTCCAATAGGGATCATCCAGATATTTGTCTAGATTCAGTACATTTGTGAGGTTCTCTTCTAGCTCGTATTGAGGAGCTGACATATTGATTGCATGCTCATAATCATGATATTCAGCGAATGCTCTTGGAAGGATGCTTTCAGCTCCAATATTCGATGGTGGATTGACGATGGGATTGTCTGATGCATACATCCCATTTAGTGAGAGGCCAATGAGAACTCCAGAGATTCCACTTACTCCAAGGACAACTATCACAAGCAGAGCAGTGATTTTGGTATCCTTGAAGATTCTTTTCCCTACCACATACATCATCTCCCTCTGTTGGCGCGGGTGGCAAAAAGTAGTATTGCATCCTGAAATATCTCTTGTTTTGTGTATTGAAACACACAGAAGCTTATCCAGACCTTTGGGGTATGTTAGATCGTTCTAGAAGCAAAGTCTCCTGAAAGGCGTGTTTCTGCAATTGACAATTATCAGGTGTGGTCAGGGCTAACGGAGCTTTTGTGGTAGGAGGGGGGAGTTTGTGTAATGAGGGCATGTTACGAAAACTAGGCCCCGATAGATACTGACCACATTATGTGGTTCCCTACAATCCTTCTTAAACTTAACCAATTCTATAGTTGTCCTACTATGAATCTATCTGAATACCAAGAGAACAAGAGGTTAACACCCATGCCAGTCCTACATATTTGTGCCACGATTTGACCACATCATGGACAACATATGGAAACCTTATAACCTCCCGACCAAGTATGCAACAGGCGAAAGGGAGGTTATAACTTGGAAATCCCAATTCTCTCAAACATGGTTGAAGGACTCGGAGTGTTCTTCAAAACGAAGCGATATGTTGCTTATCTGATAGTGTTCGTGGCTGCCACGTTCATGTCAATTTTCTTCTCCATAATCATTGCAAATGCTGTGGGTACGAGCTTTGAGCTGATACTTACCACAACTTTTGTGTATGTGGGTGCAACAGGTGCGATATACTTTGGTCTGGGGGCTCTGTTTACTGGAGTTGGACTGGACAATTTATGGATAACAAGGCGAGGGCGCGGCCACGTCACTGAACTGAAAGGTGCGGTCTGGATAGCCATATCTTTTGCAGTCTCAGTTTTTCTTGGTAGATTCATTGGACCATATGCTCTCTATATCTTTGCGGTCTTTGGCTGGGTTGGTTGGATCGCATTCCAAGCTTATCTTTCATCACGTACCAGTCTTAGACTCGCTTCCATTGTCGAGCCAAAGAAGGGCGGGATTGCAATTGGAATTGGGAGCTTCGTCATACTCATCATTGGGCTGGGTATCATCGCTGCCGAGGCACTGCTGGCTCTTGTCTTGGTACCCAACAATATGTTTGATTTAGCCACCGTAATAATAGGGATCTTTCCGGAGGCCGTCACTAACATCACAACACAATATCAGCTCCTGTTGGTCGCATATGCGATGATGGGCTTGTTTGCGCTTGTGGCCTTGCTTTCGTTCTTCAAGTATGCACGACGCGGTGCTGCGCTGAACATATCGCTGCTAGTGCTTTTCATTGCAGTCTATGCAGGCTATTTTCTTGTGAATGTGATGAGGCGGACAGGTGCTCCGCGAATTGAAGCAACAGATATCCTCATGACCATATTCTTCTTGGCGTATGCGATGAGCGGCATTGGCACAACCATAACAGGCGCAGTCGAAGGCTCTCGTTCACGACTTCGTGACTTCGGACCATTGCTGACGTTCTTTCTGGCGAGCAGCTTCTTCTTTGTCGACTCGATCATCTCGCTTAGCACCGTGTCCCCGACGATTCAGGGCTGGTTTGGAACTTGGGTCGGTAGTGAGAGCGGTCAGTTGGCTACATGGGTCTTCAGGGATATTTCTAAGCTGATTGCATTTCCACTTGCAGCTACTGTGTCCATGCTGTACTATCTGAGGACTGAACGCGTAGAGAGAATCGTTACTCATGCGCGTGAAGAAGGAGAGACTCTCGAACCAGACAAAGTCGATAAAGACATCGCGGAGGCCATGCCTGGTCCCGGCGAGTCATGGCCAAGTGAGAGAGCTGAAGGGATTAAGGAGGGCCAGCAAGGCCATGAGCTCTCAGCACCTGATAGTCGTCGTCTGTCAGTAGGCAGTGATCGCAGACTAGGAAAAGTCAAGCGATTGGGTGAAGAAGACGAAGACGAGGATGAAGAAGAGTAGTCAGAGTGGAGGAGCATGATTTTCTCCTCCTCTCCTACTAGCATACATGTGCGTAAGATATGAACAACTCAGGAAGGCTGACAAGCAGTTGAACTGCAAATCTCGCATGCTATAGCAATAGCGCAATCATTGAGATCGCCATGAAAACAAATGACACAATGACGCAGTTGACACAGGCGCCATCCTGAATCTCCTTCTTGTCTCGCTTGCTCAGCTTCTGCGACTCGGCGATGTCTTTCTCTTCTTTCTCTGTCAAGGCGTGTCCTCCTGATGGTTACAGATGGGGATGTATGAGCTATTAAACCTAAGCAATGCGTTCTCTACAATATGTATTCCAGCTCTATCTCATCCCGTATTGGGATCCCGTAGTTGCCAACTTGCGGAATGCTGGGCTTCATCTTCCTGGAATGCTCAATCTCTCGCTTGTGGAGAGCATACATAACGAATCCTCTCCGCTGATAGAATTTCAGTGCATCTATGTTATCGTTTGTTGTGATAAGCCAGATACGTTTGCATTTCTTCTTCTTTGCCTCGTCTATGCATCTTTTGACGAGTGCCGTACCAATACCCGCCTCTTCAATGAAGCTGTAGAGTGTGATAATCTCGATGTTGGCGCCATCAGCCCTGTACGTAAGGAGTCCTACCCGCTGAGTGTCAGTCCATGCTACTAGTCCGTCCACATCACGTAGATGATGAGTCTTTCCTCGACTTACAACGTAGTCAGCACCCCACTCTCTGATCCACAGATTCTCCGCCCAGTCGAAGTCTTCTGCCGCGAGGCGTTGAATGGTTATGTTTTCGGCCATTGTTTCCATCTCTATAGTTGGCACTTCTTCCTTAAGAGCACAATGCTGAAATCATATATGTCAGTAAGTACTAAGATTGTTGTTAATAATCAAATAGGTGGTTTTTGCGATATACAACTACGCTGAAGTTGTCATCCGACGCGCCCAGCTGTCCGAAGTAGACATAATCAAATCCATTATCAAGGAAGCCTATGCGAATGTGAAGAAGCAGCTCTCAAGGACTCCTGGTGCAATGCAAGAGGGCCTCGACAAGATATCACGTAATATTCAGATGGGGACTCAATATGTTGCAATAGTCGGGGACACTGTCGTAGGGTGCATGCGGGTACAAATGAGAGGCAATGTTGGCGTAATCAGCCGTGTTGCGGTTCGCACTTCTCTAAGAGGCAGAAAGATTGGAACCCGCCTTGTGCAATACGGCCAGAACTTGCTTGAGCACATGGGGGCCTCCTTTATTGAGATTGACGTCTACAATGTAATTGAAGGTCAAAAGGACTTCTATGAGAAGATGGGCTATGAAGTATTTGGAAATACAGTGCGTGAGGGCGAAGAAATAGTAATCATGAGAAAGAGCCTAGTCGAAGAAGACGTCATTGAAGACGAAGAGTGATGCTAGGGAATTATCTCACATCCATTATTGAACTCTGGATAGAGAAAGCTATCCATTGAGATAACGCCTCTCTCTATCAACTCTCTTGTTTCAGGAATGATGTTTCTGAGAGATCTGATTAGGTGCTTGACTGTTGAGCATACCTTTTCAAAGCCCTCTTTCCCCCAGAGTTTCTGTTTATTTGCAAAAAGGCACCTTCCGCCGCATACATCGAGCTCTTCACACGCCGGGCAAGGGGACTCAACCTGCATTATGCCCATGAGCTCTGCAGGTGTTGTGTTCCAAATGTCTCCAACAATCGAGAACTCCCAGTCGGGCGATATGGGACATACTCCAATCGATCCATCAACGTGGATTGCGAATGTGTCTATTCCTGATCCGCATCTCAGAGACGCACTCTCTCCGAGCAGGAGTGACTTCATCACAGGTATGAACGGGACAATCCCCTCGACTTTTCCCTCTCTCATCCTCGACATCCAGTAGTCGACTAGTCTGGAAATCCCGGGACTGTAGCTCTGCTCAACCCAGCCATCAAAGTCGGTCCAGTTCCCTTCAGCATCCCAAAAGACGTTGAGCTGCCAGTGCACATGCGAGAAGGCAGGGTCTCTGAGATCGAGGAGGTGTTTCACTTCTCTATAGATATCACTCTGTTGAGAAACAGCCATACGTGCAACGACATCTCCTCGATACCCAGTTTTCTGCAGCCAACGGACATTCCTCAAGACTCTAGAGTATACGCCAGGCGAACGATAGTAGTCTGTCACTTCTTCTGTGCCATCAATTGAAACAAGGACTGAGTGGATTCGGTGAAGATAGTCCACAGGGATCTTATCTAAGAGAAGCCCATTTGTTTGAAGCATGAATCGTGCCTGGGGGAACCTGTCCATCATCTCAGTCAGGAGTCTTACCTTGAGTGTTGGTTCTCCGCCATAGAATAATAAGGTAATGTTGGTTCTATCTTTTTCAAGGAAGGCGGTCAGGTCATCAAGGGAGTAAGAGACCTCAGCATCTTCCGTTTGTTCACCACCGTGACAGTAAATGCAGTTGAGGTTACATCTGCGGGTAAGGACCATGTGGTAGTTCATCGAAGTATCACTCAGCAATGGGGCGGTCGACAGGGCGCAAGAAACAGAATGTTGCATCATGAGTCTTTTGGGCACTGTAGGCCGGTTTGAAAGGGGGTTGCATGGCTTATTGTATGTTTCTCCTTGGCTGCAAAGGCAACTAGCTAATTCCTATGGTTGTAAGGGCTCTACATCTGCAATGTTGTCGGACTTAACGTTGTATATTGGTTCACCAAACTGATTCACTTTAGATGTTCTGACTACCTTCGTAACTATTAGCTTCACTTTTAGATTGAATTTTCCTCCAACAGTGAAAGCATTCCATACTTCTTTCACTGGCTTGAATTCGACAGGTGTCATAACGTCTTCCGCTTCACTTGAAGGCTTCTTCAGTTCGTTGGGGACCGTTGCACTGGCGACATTTACGGATGCGAAGCCAAATGCAGGTTGCCCTGTTGGGGCTGTCTGACCGGTAGCAAAGACTTTCACAATAATCGGTCGAATTTTGAGAAGAGTCCCGTCCGATAATGCATACAAGTTCCACCCCTCCGATACAATAGTGAATTCCAGTTCTTTTCCCAAATCCTCGATTTTTATGACTGCCACCGTATTATCTCCTGACCTTGTTTTTTACATCATATATAGGAATTTGATGTTTATCGGACCAAAATCCCTTATCACATGTAGCAAGAACATCACATCCGAGTTTCAATGCTATTGCAATGTGTAGCGCGTCGTTGCTGCCTATACCCTCCAGCACCCGGCCTCGTTTTGGGTCATCCACAGCTGTATACTTTGAGCTTCGGAGGATTCTCAGAGACTCCTTCATGATAACCCATAGCTCAATGGGCTCTTGACCGATATACGCCTCCTTCCCCCAAATAATCCTCAGTTTCGGAAATGCACAGAGCTTAGTTGCAATTCCAACAGTCTCCTGTTCGATTATCCTGTATTTATCAAATCCACTATCAATCAGGTGGCCACGGATTACGTGTATCATCTCAAGTACAACCCATGGAGAAATCACTCCATTAATGAGTCCGTCTGTGACACACTTCATGAATTCCCGAGATGCACGTGTTTCTTGTGGATTTCCAAAGCCATCTACGGTATTCAGTAAGACCGACGTGTCGATGTAAAAGGTTTCTTGGCTTAACGAATTAGGCTGAGAAGTCAATGGATTTCCTCCCAGCAGCGTCTACTTTCCCCTCAGTTCCCGTAGTCTATCGATGAGAGGATTCTCTTCGCCTTTGGTAGTTACAATGGACTTGAGCGCGTTAGAAAACTCATCGACTGCATTTGGAGAAGTTTCTGGCATTGGGGCATCACCCATCAGAGTTTCCCATAATTCTCTTTTGCCATCCTCCACAATTGCTTCCTTTTCTGGTCGGATGTTGTCCGTTTTTATGATTTCAGTAAGAATAGTCTTTGTGAACGTAACGAACAGGTCTACAATATCTGTAGAAATTTCCCTCTGCATTCCTGTTCTCTCGTCAGTAGATAATATCTGAAGAAAGTCAGTGCTACTCTTCGAAACAGATGAATCTACTATAAAGAAATCCCCTGAGCCGCTTTCATATATTGTCATGCAGCTTTCCATATTGTTGCCCCTGCGCATTTATCATTACCTCCTAATAAAAGGGTATGCTGGACGGCAATTCATGATTATTCGGCTTTTCCAGCTGCACTAGTAGGCCGTTCGGCGTATCCTGAGTTATTGGAAGTTGCCCGTCTATTAGTTCACTCCGACGGCAACTAAAGCAAAAAGACCAGTCCTCACACTCTCTGTCATTTCACTATCACTGTCTGCTGTAAGTATTCTCGTTCGTGTCGAAACATAGAGCACCTAAACAGGCGCCCAGAGTAGGGTTATTCGTTGTTTTCAGCGTAGGTCATTTTAGCGAAGTTCGTAGTGTCACTTTTCTACAATACAACACAAGAAAGAGTCTTGGACTCGAGTCTTTCAACGCAAAAAGTCGAAATGAGTCTGGGAAAGAGACGCGTTGGTCATTCTTGTTTTTAGGTGGTGAAAGGGAAAAGAATGAGATTCCCCGAACGGTATCCTTATGTCCAAATGTCGCTCTCCGCTGTTGGAGACAAGTGATGAAGTACGCTGCACTGGGGCTCTTCCTGTTACTGATTGTACCCTTTCTACCAATGGCGACATCTAGCGTGAGTGTCACGAATGAACCCACGAGTCAATTTCTCTCATCATCGGCGGCTGAGCTCTCGGGAGTGCCCTACGCGTGGCAAGAGATCAATGGTTTCTGTGCATGGGCTGCCAGTGCAATGGCGTTGCAGTACATCGGTGTGAATGTAAATATGCATGATGTGTTCGCTGCTTCGACCATTGGCTTCTCTTTCGCGTATATCCATTACAACGATACAATCCTTGTCTATCCTGGAGCCATATACACTCAGGCGGAGCCAATTGACTTCTTGGCAAAACTCTATGGCGTCAATTACACTATTTACCTCTCAGAGGAGTTGAGCGGCGCATCCGATTATGAACAGATCTGGGAGTCTGAAGGGATAAACGTGGGACTATTGAGTGGACAGACCGCTGCCTTCAATCTCATGAGAACATCCATCAACGCAGGTTACCCACTGCTCATTAGCGTGGACCCGTCGTGGCTGCCAGAGGCTGACTACGATTACTTGAGGACTGAAGGTGTTACTGGCGGAGCGCATGCTGTGCTCATAGTGGGATACAACGACACTAGCGGCGTTGCTACGATTATGGACCCGGGGGTAGGCTCGTTCGGTAGTCTTTTCGGATACCCTGCGGACGGCAGAGGAATCAACGTTTCAATTACCTATACTGCCCTGAATAATGCGTGGTCCTCAAGGTACTACATATCCAATCTCTTCAAACCCCTAGCGCAGCCTGTGTCAGATTTCGAGACTAGGTTAGGTCAGATGATTCGTGATAAGCTTCTGGGAGTCGGGGACATATATGCCCCCGGAAGTACAAGCGCGTATCTGTGGAGTTTTGGCAAGAGCGGGTTCAGGAAAATGGCTCAAGACTTCACAGTTGATGGTCTTACGCAATACCTGTCAATCTTCGATGGGATGGCAAACGAAAGGACATTCAAGTCTTCGATTCTCATGTTCATGGGGCTGGGCATTGAGACAGCAGTAACCCTCCAGTACTTGTCTTACCGCACTGCGCTCGAGTCGCTTCCTTCATTGATGCCAGACACAGACCTTACCGCTTTCATCAGTGCCGCGAACAAGGCACTGCCGGATATGGCTGCTCTCTCATCGAATAGTACCCTGATATACCCTGGTAACCTGAGTCATATCGAGGGCCTTGTGTCAACGGCATTCTATAATATGAGTCAGGAATACAATTCGACTGGTGATATGGGTGCGACTCTTGATCACTACTCTAGTGAATTGAATGAGATATCCTCTCATCTCCTTGGAATAGCTGACTCGTGGCAAGCTGCAGGAAACGCGTTAGCTGACATATGGCCGAACAATCCTCTCATTGTCTACGCGCCGTTCATACTTCTTGGCGTACTAGGCGCAGCGGCCGTTGTCCTGTTTGCGATTGTACACATTCGGAGAAGGCCGTCGCAGTAGCACTCATTTCCGTTTTCTACGGGTCCTGATAACTGCTAGAAGCAGGATAATGATGAATCCGCTTGCTCCCAGCATCAAGAAGGGTATCAAGGGCTCTCCTTCAGTTGTCGTCTGTGATTTTATCGAGTACGATCCATTTGCTATAACGGCCCCGTTACCCCAAGTATCAGTGGCTTCGATTCTCCAAGAGACCGAGTTTGCAGTGACACGTGCCGGGATTGTTGCTTGAAAACCTGATGGACCTTCAATCATCATTTGAGAATCTGTGAAGTTTATGCTCCCGATGTGATATATGTAGACTATTGTAACATTGTCGACAATGCTACTGTCATCGACAAAGACCTTGAAGACAACGCTTTCGGAGGGATTGGGATCCTCAGGCACCATTGTCAAAGACCTCAGTACGGGAGCTTCTGTGTCAATCTCTGGGTAGTATTCTTGGTTGATTGAAAGTTGCACTTGGCTGTCAGGAGTATATGAACTAAAGAGATATGGTCCAGAGCCAATCTGTTCATCCACAGTAGGATTCCATTCAGTAGCATTCTTGCCTGACCAGACATGTTCGGGAAGAATTGGAAGAGCACCAAGCTCTCTGAAAAGAAACATGTCTGTGGAATCATACTCGAGGCCTGCAAGATAATCCCCAGTGACTTTGACCGATCCTAGCCAAGGCGAGTAGACTGTGAGGGAATTATTCTTGTAGAATTCATACGTGAATCTGTAGTCTTGAGCATTCATTCCTATTCCATCAGTCCAGTTTGCTCGGGGGTCAGCATAGAAATTCGCTCTGCTCTGATTGTTTGTCAGGTCTGGGACGATACCAAGAAACTGCATCTCCCAGGATGTTGCCTGACGAGGAACTGGGCTGCCATCTGGTGCTGTGGCAATAGGAGAGTCCCAGACCAGCAGGTAAGGATTGAAGTAATATCTCTCAACCCACGATGGACCAATTGTTGTGTTTCCATAGAAGGGGTTGAGTGACTTGAAGAAGTCGTGGTAGTAACTTGGGAGGACCGCCACCACCAGTCTAGTTGACGAGCCGACCGGTTTTACCGTGACCGGGCTCCACAGGCTGAAAGCTCCTCCATAGGTGTCATTCGGCCAGTTCTCAAAGTTGGCGTTTGAATAGACTGAGAGCCAACGCAGGCTGAAGAGTGGGATAATCGGGCAGGTTTCGTGAATTCTTTTCAGAGCCTCAAGACCAATCTTCACTGCTGCATCCAAATTGATTTGATCCAGATAGGCTGCGGCATAGTCATTGAGTTGCTCGTCGTTGAAGTTGGCTATGTTCTGAAATGGCACGCTCCGAAGAGATGTCTGAAATGTTGTTGCAACCCATTGGAAGCCATACTGGTCGAGCTCCTGCTGATAGAATGCAATACCATATGATAGATTATGATGTGCTACTTCATACTGCAGACTCGTGAAGTTCATCATAACCAATGTGTTGTTTATTCCAGCGCTCAAGAGATTGTTTGATATTATAGCTGCAGTTTCGTTGAGGCCCTCAATGTCGGAAGGATACCATATTGGGATACATACCTCATTTCCGTTCGGTGCCTCTACCACACCATCGCTATCAACGTCGAGCATGCCCGCAAGAGCTAGCTCGTGGACTGCTTTGGCAATGTTGGAATCGTAGTATGTCCCGTTCGTGCTATTTTCTGGAGAGTAATCATTGAAGAGCGGTAAAGCATAGTCGATCCTATCAACTAGCCCATTCATTGCATTATCTGCAATGTCCGTCTTATTGACTGCAAAGGCGATTGCTCTACGGAGGTGTTCGTTGTTCAATGGGTAGTACCTCGTATTCAGGCTAAGCAGAAACGCCTGGTTGTCATATGCCCATTGTTTCTCGACATCCGGATATGAAGAAACGATACCATAATCCGATGCATTGATGCGTTGACCGAACAGGTCTGCATCACCTGCATTGACAGCAGTGAGCGCATCAGCAAGGGTCGGATACTCAACGATGTCAATGGTCTGGACTGTACCCCCATGATAGATCTGGAACTCATTTGCTTGTGCTGCCGCCTCCTGTTCAGGATGTTGCAGCGAAACGACACTTTGTGCTGGAATTTGCTGTGTGATTGGGACTGCAAGAACACAGTATAGGACGAAGGCAGTAATAACGGCCCTTGCAAGCTTTGTTGACATGGTCTGTTCTATCTCCCAACTATCATTGTCTTTTCTATGTACTCGGGAGGCTCTACAACGGCAAAATAAGATTATGGGAAAGCGCTAGGTTATGTCGCTGAGCTCAAGAGCTTTTCCAGCTGTTCTACGTCCGTTGTTGGCAGTTTACAGTTTTGCTCGATGCATACGTAGGCTGTTGCTATGCCATTCTTGGAGGTGTGGAATTTTGTATATGGTGCAAGTTGAGTTATGACTCTGGTCTGCTCAACAGTTCCTCTGAGCAATAGTGTCTTTGATGGTCGAAAGCTACTAGCGACTGTTTCAAGAAGTGCAAGAGTATCGCTTGAGTCTGGATTCCCTGAGATGACAACTTCAGACGTGGGGCCAATTGAGAAGTCGAGCGCACAGAGCAGCATGCTGAATCCTCCTCTGGTCCGCCTGATTGTCTGAGCAAACCT
>CAYPUO010000005.1:0-21097 GCA_964413775.1 uncultured archaeon | reverse complement strand
GCACCCCCCTCCTCTGTCAAGGTGACCTTAGAGGTTTTTCATATCGTCTACTGGATAACTTCAACAGAGAATTCGAACTATGGACAGAGCAGATACTATCTGTTCGTAAGTCCAGTAATAATCCTAGGAAATTTGAAGGGATGATATTCACTTTTTGAGTGCCTGTACCATACGTATTTATTTGTGAACAGGCTATTATATAGTCAGAAACTATTCCTAGATACCAATTCATCTATTATTAGGTGAACAGGATTCTGCTGCACTGTAGATCGTATGACCCCGTTTATGGAGGCATTGAAATACAGCGATAAATACAATGATGCAAAACAGGCGTGAGAAAGCGATATGACCCCAGAAGTATCAGTGCACGTTGATAGGAGTTTGTTCAATCTGGTTGTCGAAGAAATAGCAGGGAAAGAAGGGGTTGATGTCGCAACTGTCCTTGTCAACGCAGACGAAACTACTGATGAGGAAATTGCCACGAAGACTGATCTGAAGCTGAACATAGTGCGGAGGATACTCTATAAGCTTCATGACAACCATCTCGCCTCATATCGCAGAATTAGAGATACAAATACTGGATGGTTTCTCTATTATTGGAAGATTGATCCGAAGAAAGCCCAAGCGCTGGTCAACCGCAAGAAGCGAATGGTGCTGAACTTGTTGGAACAGCGACTAGAACACGAGAGCAACAATGACCTCTATGCCTGTATGAACAAAGATTCGTCGCCGGTTCCGTTTGAGGAAGCCATGAACCTATCATTTAGGTGCCCTACTTGCAATGGGTCACTGGAGTTCGTTGATAACACGCATAAGGTTTCTTTCTTGAAAAAACGTGTTGAAGAACTGAAAGCCGATCTGAAAGCGACATCCACAAGTTGATTGGATCTAGCACCTCACACACTAATTAGGAACACCACGCTGAGAATTGGTAGGTAACTATACGTTGGAGAAAATAATTCTAGTACCCAGAATATATGGACAGTATCGCAACCGACTCTTGGATATCCTTCAGTCTGAGATAAAGAAAATGATTAGCGAGCTTGACCTGACCTCAGTTACCCTTGATGTCAACAAGAAGGACCATTTCTTCGTTTCCGTTGAAGGAGAGGATTCGGAATTCGTCGTGAATCTTCTTGCCAAGGAATATGGGAAGTGCCCCAGTGCATTCGAGGTCATGCCCGAAAAAACATTCAGGGGACATCTTGTAGACGTAGGTAAGGTTGGATACGGTGTCTATGTGGACTTAGGGCTTTCTGAACCTACGATGGATGCACTAATTCCATTACACCGACTAAGAGAACAGATGGATATGCAAGGAGTTGCGCTCAGGAAGCTAGCAAGGAGTGTAGTGCTGGTCGACAACTTGCCAGTGGACATCGTTATCACTGAGATGGACTTGGAAAAGGAAGAGATTGGTGCGGAGTTCGCTCAGTCGTTCCTTGACAGATTCCAGACATGGCTGAATGATGACCATGAGAGACTCCTTGTATTTGGCGCCAATCAAGATATGATTGGAACAGCTCTGGAGAGAACTGGTCATGCTGATGACATCTATCAGATTGCGAGGCTTGGATACTGTGAGTATGCGCTTCAATGCAAGAGAAGTACTCGTGCCTCTGGTATACTAGCAGCAATAGGCCCTCGACTACACGGAGTTGCGATGCACCTGTTCATACCTGATGAGATTAAGGCGGCGACACACGATGCCAAGACTTGATATTTGGCTCGTAGAGCAAGGCTACTTTTCGTCGCGCCAATCCGCAAAGAGGGCAATAAGAGAGGGAAATGTCACAGTAGATGGCAGGGCAACCAAGCCATCCCATGAGGTCAGTGGACTGGAAGACATCTTAATCATGAATACAGCTCGCGACTTGCCCAAGGGATACAGAAAGCTAGAGAGATTAGATACATTTTCCGGAGGCAGGATATCAATGCCGGGATCCTATGCGCTGGATATCGGGAGTTCAGCAGGAGGATTCCTTAGTTATCTCATTGAGAAAGGGGTTTCTGTCACCGGGATTGAGATTTCCGAGGAGTTTTCATCACAACTTGAGGATATTGTGACCGCTTCCGACCGAGCATCTCTGATTGTTGCTGATGCCTTTGATGTCGACCCGACTGTGATTTGTGACTATGGAAAACTTGACACTCTGCTTGTTGACGTGACAACGGAGCCGAGTGGAACGCTAGCGTTGGTCAATCGGTTTACCCCACTCTTGAAATGCAATGGAATCCTATTTGCAGCATTCAAGTCAAGACGAAAGGATGACGTAGAAGAAGCTGTCAGATCTGCATTGGAGAACCTTGGCTATCGAGAGATCCAAATAATCGAACTTGAGGAAACAAGACAGGAGTTTCATGTGCTGACGATTCGCCAGTGAGCAACGTTTTTTAATTTACTCTGGCGTACACCGAAACTATGGGCCGCTAGTCTAGCCCGGCTATGATGCCTCGTTTACACCGAGGAGGTCGCTGGTTCACATCAGCTCCAGACGAGCTCGTGGCCAAAAAATCCGGCGCGGCCCACCACCTTGGTTGTTACTTGTAATACAGTTAGACCTGAGCTCATAACCACAAAATACCTCTGTTTCAATTTCTGTAACACCTTTCAACCTCTAAGATTATAACATGTATGCACAGATAGTGGGCGCAGCAACTTGCGGGAGTTGCCAAGACAGGTCAAAGGCGGCGGACTTAAGATCTTCATTGAAGTTAGGGGTCATTGAATGAGAGATCCGCTCTTGTAGAAGTTCGTGGGTTCGAATCCCGCCTCCCGCACCACCTCTTGTCCTATCGCTAGTATGGTGTTCACATTCGGACATTCTGGGGTAGAAACGGCACTCACTCTAGCACCTTATGTGATTTGTTCTATAAAGAAGCAAATCCAAGTAAAGATGAAATGATATATCGGATCTGAGATTCATAGATTGGGTAGAGGAAAATAGATGGCAAGAAAAAATGGACCTAGCTTTACTGCAATCGGAATAACAGCGATTCGAGCAATTGAGTCCCTGAAACCTGAAAGCGAACGGTTATTCTACGACCCGTATGCGAAGGAAATTGTCTATTCATCCTTCACAGGGCGGTTTCTTTTCTGGTTAGGCAAGTTTTATGTTAACCATATAAAAAGGCGTGGAAATGGTGAGATAGAGTACGTACTATCCCGAGTTAGGTATATAGATGATTACCTGTGGATGTGTTTGAAAGACACGATACAACAATTAGTCATTCTTGGTGCTGGTTATGATTGTCGTGCATATCGATTTGACGATCTGAAAAAAATCAAAGTCTTTGAAGTAGATTTACCGACAGTACAGCAGGATAAGAAAACCAAACTAGCGAAGATTCTGGGAGCGCTTCCCAAAAATGTGATATTTGTCCCAGTCGATTTCAATCAAGAGTCTTTAGAAAAAGCACTCGCAGAATATGGATACGAAGAAAGTCTAGTCACCCTTTTTATCTGGGAAGGGGTTACAGTCTATATTTCCCAAGAAGCAGCAGATGGGGTTTTGAATTTTGTTGTTAATGAATCTGGAGCAGGAAGCTCAATTATTTTCGATTATCCCTATGCTCCTCTAAGACATGCATTTTACTCCAATAATTGCGCATTTTCCAACCTAGAAAATGATGCGATCAGTGAATACTTGGAAGAAATGGGCTTCATCAGAGTAATAAATGCAACAAGTGAAGATTTCAGAGAATTATACTTCGCAGGCAAGGAGGTCACGATATCTCCAAACTTCGCCATTGCCCATGCAGATGTGCCTTCTTGTCAAACGAAGACAGATTGAAATTCATTTTGATGTATGCCTCAGGAAGAAACCGCCCTGCTTTTTGAGATGGAGTTTCGTATCTTCGGTGAAAGTATCAGCATTTTCCTGAAACAGAGAATCCATTCTGCACCATACATTGTCCCCCAGAGATATCCTTATGCCAACCTTTGTACCCATTCGCATGGTTATCATGACACTCAAGGAGCTCAAGTTTCCGGCTGGCTTCATGTGGGGCACCGCATCCTCTGCACATCAGAGCGAGGGTGGTAACCATAATGACTGGAGCGAATGGGAGAAGGTTTCAGGCAATATCATAGATGGGACTGACTCAAGTGTTGCCTGCGATCACTATAACAGATATGAAACAGACTTTGATCTTGCCAAAGAGTTTGGACACCAAGTCCACAGGTTTTCCATAGAGTGGAGTAGGATAGAACCTACCAGAGGAAGATGGGACGAAAAGGAACTGAAACACTATCGTGCTGTTATCAATGCCCTTCTCGAACGGGGAATACAGCCAATGATGACATTGCATCATTTCACCATCCCGCTCTGGTTCCGAGACATAGGCTCGTGGCTAAACTCTGAGAGCCCAGAAGTCTTTGGGACTTTTGCAAAGAAAATAGCAGAAGCTTTCTCTGACTTGGATATTATCTGGACTACAATCAATGAGCCAATGGTGATTGCATCTCTAGGATACCTGTTCGGAGAGTTCCCTCCCCAAGAGAAGGATTTCGGTAAGGCAATGACTGTAAGCCAAAACCTGCTGAGGGCTCATGGCAATGCAGCAACAGCAATCCGTGAAGTGCACGACGATCAAGGCAGGCCGAGGCCACAAATAGCGCCTGTCCTAAGTGTGTCCTACTTTGAACCACATGACCCAGATGACTCGGATGATGTAGAGCTCGCCCAGTATTTGGACAATCTGTACAATCAGATGTGGATTAGAGGCGCAGTAACTGG
This sequence comes from uncultured archaeon, assembly GCA_964413775.1. GTDB lineage: Archaea > Asgardarchaeota > Thorarchaeia > Thorarchaeales > Thorarchaeaceae > MP5-2226. Next base: position 16,358 of record CAYPUO010000005.1, on the reverse strand, counting down.
GACCATTCCTGATGCAGAAGGTAATGCAACGCCATACAGACCACTCCTAGACTCAGTTGACTTCATCGGAATCAACTACTATAGCAGACAGCTTGTTTCTTCAAAGATGGACTTCCTAGCTGGTGAGATGCCAGAGAAGACCATAGCTGAGAGATGTGAGGGACTGGACTGGGAGGTATATCCACAGGGCTATTATCCCATCATCAAATCTTACTGGGAGAACTACAAGAAGCCACTGTGGATGACTGAGAATGGCATTGGGACCACTAATGATGCTCTCAAGCGACGATATATCTTGACTCATCTTCAGCAGGTTCACCGGGCAATCCAAGAGGGAACTGACATTCGAGGATATCTAGTCTGGACATGGGTCCAAAACTTCGAGTGGGCGCACGGGATGAGTAGTGACTTTGGTCTTGTTGGAATGGACCCAAATACGCTCGAGCGAACCCCGCGGGAGAGTGCCTGCATGTTCAAGGACATCATCCAGAACAATGGGCTGACAGCAGAAATCCAGCAGAAGTATCTGAGCTGAAATATCTCCACAGATAACTTCTAGAGTGTGACAAAGTGGCCTCTCTCGGAGCAAAATGCCCCTTCCATCCTTTCTGACTGCAATGGGACTCATAATCCTCATGGAGCTTGGAGACGAGACCATGCTGACTGCCATGTGTCTGAGCGTACAGTATCGTAGACCATGGACGATTCTCCTTGCTGTAATGATTGCCTTAGTCATATCGACTCTAGTAGCAGCCATTGTGGGAGCGATAGTGTCCATTGCTCTTCCCATTGATGCCATAGTCTATGTATCGGGAGCGCTTTTCATTGGACTTGGTATCTATAGTCTAGTGCGGAGTGGATCTGACGAACCAGAAACCTGTGATAACTCTGGTACATTCATGAGCGTGGTTTCCTTGATCTTTTTCTCAGAACTGGGTGACAAGAGCCAAATCGCAATACTTGCACTATCTGCTCAATCCCTGTTTTGTATCATGGTCCTGCTCGGGGTTATGGTTGGATTCTTCATCGTTGACCTGCTAGGGGTATATGCTGGGGACTGGATGGCCTCTCGTATGTCAATGAAAGCTGTGAAGAAGGCTGCAGGAGCCATCTTCGTTCTCTTTGGCACTCTTGTAGTCTTCAGAGTCATCTAGTATTACGAAGGCTTTATGTCTGAGCTGGCAGGTCTTCACTTGGTACTATCATGGAGTGATAGAAGTGGCACTCAAAGATTCTGGGTATGCTGGTATAGTCCAAGATAAACTGGCATCAATGAGTATAGAAATAGGAAATAGAATTACTATTACAAAAGGACAGAGAGAATACACGGGCATCTTGATGCCCAGAAGCCAAGTAGGAATAGACCCCGACCACATTGTGATTAAACTTGAAAATGGCTATAATCTTGGACTTAGAATAGACTCAGAAACTGGAATAAGAAAGGAAAATATTCCTAGACGCAAACCAGTCAGACGTATCAAGGCTGAACCTGCTGCGACCGATCAAAACCGACCTCAAGTGTCTATTCTGAGCACGGGAGGTACCATTGCAAGTCGGGTAGATTATCGGACTGGAGCAGTCAACCCAGCCCTTACAGCCCAAGACCTCTATGATGCAGTTCCAGAACTCAAAGACCACGCAAATGTACATGCAAAGGTAGTCATGAGCATCCTTTCAGAGAATATCACGCCAGTAGATTGGGGTAACATCGCGAAGAAGGTAGCGTCAGAGATTAGGAGAGGCACAGATGGTGTTGTTATTGCCCATGGCACAGACACCATGGGTTATACGGCCGCAGCCCTTTCATTTGCTCTTCAGGATCTCCCTGTGCCGGTTGCGCTAGTTGGCTCACAGCGGTCATCTGATAGGCCTTCCTCTGATGCTGCACTGAATCTTATCGGAGCGACGAATCTAGTTGGCAGGGGAAATGTAGCTGAAGTAATGATTGTAATGCATGCCCGGACTGATGATAGTTACCTCTATGCCCACAGGGGCAACAGGGCCAGGAAGCTGCATACAAGCCGACGCGATGCATTTCAGTCCATCAATAGCTATCCGCTCTTTAGCATTCATGGGTCTAACATCAAGGAGATTTCTCCTCCTATCTTACGAAGAAACCCTCAGAGAAGACTGTCCCTAAAACCTAACTTCGAAGAGAAAGTTGCATTGCTCAAGTCATTTCCTGGTATGGACAGCCGTATGATCGACTATCTTGTCGATGATGACTATAAGGGAATTGTACTAGAAGGCACAGGCCTTGGACATACACGTGATCTACTTCAACCAGCGATAAAGAGAGCAATTGATGCTGGTATTGTCGTTGCAATGACCAGTCAGTGTATCCACGGTAGAATCAACATGAATGTCTATCGCTCGGGAGTAGAGCTTCTAGATATGGGTGTTGAACCCTGCGAAGACATGCTCTCAGAAACAGCACTTGTCAAGCTCATGTGGCTACTTGCTAACACAAAGACTATTGATGATGCCAAGTCACTGATGTCAATTTCCGTTTCGGGGGAGATAGACATGAGGAGTGAGTACAATGAATACAACCCAGACTAGAAGGAACCGCGAGATGGAAGAGAAAACATACTACGAAAGACTTGGTCTAATGGTGGGCCTGGAACTGCACCAGCAACTGAACACAGAGCGAAAGCTCTTTTGTCACTGCCCAACTCAGATTCGTGAAGATGAGCCACAAGACAAGTTCATTCGTAGGCTTAGGCCAACAAAGAGTGAACTAGGTGAAGTTGATTCAGCAGCCCTCTTCGAATTCCAGAGGAACAAGAGATTCTGTTACGAGTTCTACGGCGATACGACTTGTCTTGTTGAAGCTGACGAAGAACCGCCTCATAGTCTAGATAACGAGTCTATTGACATATGTCTGACCATGTCGAATTTCTTGGACTCTGGCCCAGTCGACGAAGTCCATCCAATGAGAAAAATAGTGATTGATGGCTCGAACACAACTGGGTTCCAAAGGACCGCCATCGTTTCACTGGGTGGCAGGGTCACTGTTGGAGGAAAGAGAATTGGAATACAGGCAATTGCAGTCGAAGAGGATGCTGCACGTAAGATTGCAGATGATGATGAGAAAAACATGCGCATATATAGGCTGGACCGCTTGGGAATTCCACTCATAGAGATAGCCACAGCACCTGACATCAGAACTCCTGAGGAGGCACAAGAAGTTGCACTGGCAATTGGAATGCTTCTACGGGCAACTGGGAGAGTAAAACGCGGACTTGGCACAATAAGACAAGATGTCAATGTGTCAATTAATGGTGGTGCCGTCACAGAGATTAAGGGGCTTCAACAGCTGGATATGCTTGGACCTACGGTGGAACTCGAAGCACTAAGACAGGACAATCTCCTGAAGATCCGTGATGAACTGGTATCCAGAAAAATCACAGTGGAGGACCTCGCCGAAGAGCCGCACGATATCACTCAGATTCTTTCTACAAGTAAATCGAAAGTAATCGGACAAGCAGTTGAAGCAGGAGGTGTTGTCTATGCAGTCAGACTTCCGGGCTTCGCAGGACTTGTCGGTCGCGAACTGCAACCTGAGAGAAGACTAGGGACGGAGTTCTCAGACTATGCCAAGTTTTGGGGAGGAATAGGAGGCATCTTCCATACAGACGAACTTCCGAGATATGGGATAACAGCAGAAGAAGTTGCTCATGTCCGTGTATATTTGAAAGCTGACACCCAAGATGCGGTGATTATTGTTGCTGCGCCGCATGAGAACTGTATCAGTGCATTGAATGCAATAATAGACCGAGCAAAGGAGGCCCTGGTAGGAGTTCCAGCGGAAACTCGTACTCCTCTTCAGAATGGGGGTACGCAGTATGCACGACCTCGACCTGGAGCACAGAGGATGTACCCTGAAACCGATGTGCGACCTGTCAAAATTAGAAGAAAAAGGCTGCAACGAATTAAGAGAGCAATGCCAGAACCCTTCGACAAGAAAGAGAAGCGTTTCGTTAGGGACCATGGACTCAGTTCAGAACTAGCTGGTCTGATTATACGATCACAGTACTTGGACTTGTATGAACATATTGTAAATGACTACGAAGTTTCGCCGACCCTGGCGGCAGCTGTATTTGTAAATACGCTAGTCATTCTATCTAGAGAAGGCGTTGACATTGAGCGCCTTACAGATGCCCACTTTGAGATGTTGTTTCATGCTATCGCCACTGATAGGATTTCTCAGGATGCTATACCCCTGATTCTGACATATATTGTACAAAATCCTGATACCACAATAGAACGAGCACTTCTTGCGACCGATCTAGGAATGGTTGAGCGGAGAGAGATTGAGGAGTTCATTGAGAGAATCGTCAGTGAACGTGAAGATTTCGTCCGTGAACAGGGAGAGAAAGCCATTGGTGGTCTAATGGGTATTGCAATGAAAGAGCTTCGAGGAAAGGCTGATGGAAAGCTCGTAAAGGAAATCATCATAGAGCAGATTCAGAAGATATTGGGACCATGATTGTGTAGATACACCTCTTTCTATATATACGCTAATGCCGACCTCTTAGAACACGTGTTCTAAATATGATGAGTTTATCTATGGGTGAAGTTTAATGTGTACTCCTGAGAGATTAGCGGAGTCGCAGTAGTTGGAAACAGAGATTGTATTTGACGAACTATACACAAAGCATGTGCTTGCCCCAGGACATCCTGAGAGTCCCGATCGCTTAATCCATGCCCTAGATAGCATTAGAGGAGCAGGAATACTTGATGACAGGAAGGTAACACTCACTTCGCCTGAGCCTGCAACGATGAAGTCTGTGACTGCTCTCCACGACCAAGCATACCTCAGACAGGTACAGGAGAAGTCAGAGAGGGGAGGAGGATTCTTCGACCTGGATACATCCGTGAATAAATACACCTATGATGCGGCAATGCTTGCTGCAGGAGGAGGTATAGTGGCCACTGATAGGGTGATGGCTGAGAAAACAAAGAATGCATTCCTATTGTGCCGTCCTCCAGGGCACCATGCAGAAAAAGACCGGGCCTTCGGCTTCTGTTTCATAAACAATATAGCTGTTGCAGCGCAGCATCTGGTTTCAACACACGGAATCAAGAGAGTGCTGATTATCGACTATGATGCTCACCATGGCAACGGGACACAGAATGCATTCTATGATAGGTCTGATGTGCTCTATATAGGTCTACACCAAGACGGCCGTACACTCTTCCCTGGTTCTGGGTTTCCGAATGAACTGGGGAAGAACAATGGAGTGGGGTTCAATGTCAACTTGGCAATGTATCCAGGTGCAGGTGACAAGTCCTACGAGATGGCATTTAATGACTTAATAGAACCTATTGCAGAATCGTACAAGCCGGAATTCGTTCTCGTTTCATCTGGTTTTGATGGCCACTTTGATGACCCGCTGACGAACTTGGGTCTGACGACAGCGGGATTTGCAATGGTGAATTCTAGAATAAGAAACATAGCAGCCAAGTTTGCAAGAAGTAGGGTGGTCTATTTTCTGGAAGGAGGGTATAATCTAGGCGTAATGAGCAGTGCCTCTCTTGTGCTCGTAGAAGAGCTATCAGGTAATCCTATCACTGAATTCAACGATAGCCATTCGGAGAGCCAGATATGCACAGACTATACTGTAGATTTGATTAATGCATTACGAGAGAGCCTTGAGGGCATCCATCTATAGGAATCAGAAGTCCTCCAGTAACGTCTGAACCGTAGTGGCTACTTCGTCCTCTTCAGCCGCTGCATCAGGAACCTCTTCATGACCAACATCCACACCGACCTGCTTCTTTACAGAAACTGCAATTGAGCTACCTATTGTTGGGATTCCTGCAAGTTCGCTGAGTGGAATATTATACAGATCAATAACATTATGCACTTCATGGTTGAACAACATACGAGCCCGGACCCTACCGATACCTCTCAGATTAACAAGCTCCAGGAGCTCGTCTTTCACACCATATTTGGTTCTAGACCTCAGATTCTGGAGAACTGGCACCATATCCATTACATTCGTAACTCGTGCTACCTCAGCTGCCGAGTAGATAAGCCATTCCGCCGACTGGACATATCTGTGAATATCCCCCATATCGACATTATGTTTGTCTGTGAGAGACTTTTCTGGTAGCTCGGAAATCCAATCATGCAAGATATACGCGGTCTTTACCTCCGCAAGGAATTTGGAGTAGCCATCGGGGTCCTCCCAGCTGTCAGGTATGGGTACTAGAAAATTATCAGAGTTAGAATCTAGAAGTGTCATGACTTCCTCCACTTCACTCCTTGTTACGTAGGAAATTGGCTGATCAGCACTGTGGCAAATGAGATGTAATAGTCCGATTACTGAGGGGCTATGAGCCTCTTTTATGGCATCACGAAAGAGTATTGCAGTTGATGGATCTATATATAGCTGGGAAGTCCTGCGACCTAGCGGAGTTGCATAATACTGATCAGATGAGTCGGTTTCGATTAGAGCGCCCTGTTCCAAGAAATCTAGTGCTGATGTCACATGGTGATCAAGCTCCCACCGCTCAGACTGATAGGAATAGAAAGTCCCATCGATTAGTCGGTCTATTTCCTGCCGATTCCGAGTCATCTCGGTTGCTATTGCTGCAAGGAGATGAGACTGAAGAGCATACTGCGACGCCAGCTTAGAAGATATTCTCTCTGTTTCCGAGCATATGTAGTAGTCCATTAAGAATTCCTGTTCTTGCTCGGTCCTCGAGAATAGGACTGCCTCACCGTATTTGTCATATTTCGGTCGACCAGCCCGACCAGCCATCTGCTTATATTCCAGAACCGGTATTGGATAGCTCCCTCTGCTTTGCTCGAATCTGCGATAGTCCCTCACAATGACTCTCCTGGCAGGCAGATTCACGCCGGCTGCAAGTGTTGGAGTGGCAACAATTGTCTTCAGTAGGTCTATCTTGAAGCATTCTTCTACAATAGCACGTTCGTGGTTTGACAATCCTGCATGATGAAAGGCTACTCCTTCTCGGACAAGACGTGCAAGTGTCTTTGTTGCAGAAGGGGCAGAGGGGCCCGTATCTATCCGATTTGCTATTTTGGCCAGCTTGCTGATAGTGGTCTTGTCCAAGTATGGCCGAACAGAAGCGGCAATCTTCTTGCAGAGTGCAATACTGGATCTTCGCGAAGACACAAAGACCAATACTTGCCCGTCTTCGTCAAGGATATCACAGACCATGTCAGCGAGTTCTTCTTTCCGTTTTCGAGGGACCGGTCTTTGAGAGAGATCTTCGAAATGAATCTCTCCATCAAGATATACACCCTCGCGTAAGTCAACAGGCCGCCATTCACTTCGGACAAGTTCTGCATCGAGCCATCCCGATATTTCATCGGCATTAGATATTGTTGCACTCAATGCAACAATCTGTACACCTCTGAGTATCTGGCGCATCTTTGCTACAACCATTTCTAGGGTAGGTCCTCTCGACACATCATTGACAAGATGGACTTCATCCACAACTATAATCCCTATATCATGAATCCACTCTGGCTTATGGCGAATAATCGAGTCGGCTCTCTCTGTGGTTAGTACAACAATGTCAGCATTGCTCAAATCAGCTCCCTTGGAGTCGTAGTCGCCCATTGACATCGCGGTCGTTATGCCAAGTGACTCATACTTCTTGAACTCTATGTGCTTCTCCTGTGCCAATGACCTGAGAGGAACAAGATACAGTGCTTTGCCCTTACCCTCTAAGATAGTCTTCAACATACAGATTTCGGCTACAAGAGTCTTGCCTGAGCTTGTTGGAATTGCTAGAACAAGGTTACTGCCCTCAAGGACATTGGTCTTTAGTGCGGTTTCTTGAGGAGGAAATAGAGTTGAGATTCCGGAGTCTTTTAGCAGAGTGATTATTCTCTTGTTAATCGGGATTTCGTCAATTTCCGTTTCCGTCAACTCCGGTCCAGCAATGAAACGATTAGCTTTGGGCGCGCTTCAACTTTCCGAGAGAGGGATTGAACAAGATGCCTTCAGATAGAAGCTTCTTGATGACCTCTTCAGCTCTCTCACGAGACAGTCCCATTGTCCCTACTCTAGTAATGAGTTCTTCCTCGTTAATCACAGAGGATCCTTCAGCCTCCATGTCTTTCATGGCTTTGAGAATGATATCCGACGAGCTACGCTGTGATGCACTCATAGTAGAAACAACTCTGTCGATATCGATTTTCCCTGTAACCCGATCTAGAGCGACCATCCGAAGAGATTCCTCCATCAGTCGAATGGCGGCCTGAGCATCCTCCCTCGTTACTTTTGTCCGCAGGGCCATCTTTGCACGTGCCTCAGAGAGACGAACAAGTGATTCTAACTGACGTGCAGTAATTGGGACAGGAGCAGCTCCACCTTCAGCACTCTTCCTTAGGTTCACATAGAAGTTCTCGATTTCTTCAGATGCCTCTGGACTCAGCTGTGGAATTACGTAGCGATTAGCATATCCGATGTATTTTTTCAGAAAGTCAGGTGGCAGTGGAGGGACAGTAGCACTCTCAGGAGTCTTCTGCATCCTGTGCATGCCCAGAATGAACTGTGCTAGCTCACGGTCCTTGTCAGCATTGACCGTATCTACGAGTATCCAGAGAAGATCAAATCTTGACAGGATTGTAAATGGCAGTTTAATATTGTCCTGCACCGAGAGAGAAGACTCGTACCGTCCCAGAGTCGGGTTTGCGGCTGCAAGTATTGAAGTCCTCGCGTTTAGAGTAGCCACTATCCCTGCTTTTGCAATACTAACTGTATTGTGGAGTATGATTCCATTACTAATAAAGCAGTGATTAGGTTCAACAGTCACGTCATATGCATAAGTTGACTTCATGCGGTCGGCGTTTGGAATTTTCTCGGTCTTTTTGACACGCAAAAGGACAACATCACTGTCGAGCATTTCCTCAATCTGCTGAATCTTCTGGGATAAAAGATTTAATTCTTCATGAATTACCTTCCTGAGCGAAGCTGTTATAGATTCTATTACTGTGCTCGAGTAGCCTCCACGTTCAGCATAGTTTATCAACGATCTCTTCCTGCCGATTTTCTTAGCTGCTGTTGTTTGCGACCAATGAAGTACTTGCCTTATAGACTTCAGAGTTTGAGGGGAATTATGAAAACTGACCTGCGACTCCGCGAGCTCTGCCTTGATGAGCTTGAGATGTCTTTTCAGAACATTTCGGGTAATCCCAAATCCTTCGTGAATACATCTGTAGAATCCGCCATTGTGGCGCATGCCCAAGTGTTGATAGATAGATTTCAACACTGCTGCAAAGTAGGGCGGATATGCATCATGGTTATAGTTGCACCTATCTGATCGAATCACTATTTCCTTGATTTTCTCAATCCGGGGATCCCAGTCCTCTACGATTTCCTTGTAGAAGAGTGGAAGACTGCTCCCTCGAATGTAGACCTTGTATGAATCATTATGGATGTCATTTACGACTCGGCTTTGAATCCCGATGCAGAGAAGGAGGTCTTGATAGTCGTGGGCCAATCCTCGGGATGCAGTTCGATAACACATACTGGTCGACTCTACACTGCCATCACCGAGAAAAGCAGTCTGTAATAGATTACGGACGGCTTTTTCCCCGGAAATAAATGCCTGTGAGGGGATTCGTTTATTTCTAGCCAGAGCCATGACCTCTGGAAAGTTCCTCTTGAAGAAATCATGGAGCTGAATCGACACGAAACGAATTGTTCGATTCTTGCTAACATAGTCTATTCCTTTCAGTCCAAATACGTCATCCATCAGATTCAAGATTTCCTCTTTAATCAGACTAGAAGTGGTTGAGAAACCGAGCTCAGCTGATGAGCCATCATAGCTATATCCTTCCGTAACGAAGTATCCTAGAATACGAGCGAGCTTGGGGAAGAACCTGTCTGGGAGCGTAATGGGGATAGCAAGTGGATGCGTTGTAATAGATTCTGATAATGCCGCACCTGGATTATGTCCACAGAGTTGTACCCTTGGTGCAGGAACAAATGCACCAGTTTCGAGGTCCGAAGCAAGGATTGTGTTTACCTTGTCATGCAAGAAGACAAAGATTGGATGGTCTGGAGTGACAATCACCTCCCTTCCATTGTCATATGTAATCCTGATAAAGTGACTCGGAGCTGGATGTCGACTCACTCTATCAATATTAATCAGGCTTATCTCTGAAAAGTCAGTCGTATACACTCCGAAGTTCAGTCCTTGGGTATCAAGTATCTCACAATTGATGCCCTTGACTGCTCTGGATGGATAGGCTTCGAACAGATTATCCACTAGGGTGCCAATGGGAACTCGGGATCCATCAGAGAGAAGGATTTCAGAAGATGGATGAAAACTATGCTGTTCCATCGCCTCATGAATAGCTGTACGGTCATTGGGGTCCATCTTGTCAAACTCGTCGATACATGCAATGCCCTGATCTGCTAATACAAGGGCACCTGCCTCCAGAGTCATGGATCCAGACTCAGCATCGTGCATGACAGCTGCAGTCAGGCCTGCTGCTGAGGTCCCTTTGCCAGATGTATATATGCTGCGGGCCACAAGTTTTGATACAAATTTCAAAATCTGGCTGTTGTGAACAATGAGATTTCCATTTGCGAGGATGAAATGACCATCTTCAGTACCTATGTCGTAAACAGTCATTTCTTCATCTATTTGTTCGATTCTTGTGACCTTATCCCAGTAGATATCAGACTCAGCAAGTTTCCTGAGTCTATCAAGGGACTCGGAGTTCGCACCTTTGGAGCCCAGCTGTATCATCCTGTAAAGCAGCTGGCGGAGATATTTGCGACCCACTCGTTGTCTGTATGTCTTTCCTCGAATTTCACCTAGAAGGCTTCGACCAGAAGTCCCTCTTATGCTTCGTATCTTCAAGTCCTTTGCTGCTTGAACACACAGACTTCCGAAATTAGGGATGATATCATGGGACTGATACCTTTTGCGACCAGATAGGACCATTAGGAGCTGTTGTAGACGTTCTCTCTTTGCCGAGGAAACGAAACCAATCTGTCGATTATATTCGAACAGCTCTTCGCCAGTAATAACAATACGATAATATCGCCGTCCTTTATAGGGACCAGTTTTCAGCTGCCTATTCTTTACGCTTGAAAAAACGCCAAGGGTAGACAAGAGGTCTGATATCTGACATGCCAGTTCTCGACTCTTGGTCAGAGCGTTAACAGTTGCACTCTTTTCGTCAACCCATCCATCTCCAGAGAAATAAGCAGAAAGCAGTGCACATCTAAACGCAATGGGAGCCATCATAAATCTGGCTGGCAAGCTCTTGTCTGCAGCTCCAGTATCAAAGGTAGTCAAGAACCAATCACGTAGACTTGACTGGCATATATAGACCCCTCTCTCGAAGACCGAAGCTTTCCCAAAGACACTTCGCAAGTCGCCTGCTAGGTTGTCTTTTATGCTCTCATCGAGATTAGTGAACCTCACCATTGTTTTTTCAGTGTTGCCCTTAGATAAATAGAAACCAATAATCCTTCCCAGCCTTTCATCAAGTGGAATTCTCTGGGGGAGCCAAGATGTATCCATCTTTCTCCTCATCCACTGTCCATCTGGAACGGACACTGGACTATTCGTGTACCATCTCATAGTAGTAGGTGTGATATTCGATTCGGCTGCCGCTGAATTCACTGAAGTCTGGTTCTGTTGAAGCAGTAATATCTGGCTATGGACAATGTCTGATTGGACTAATCCCTCCTCAGGAAATGATGCACTCAGGTCTATTTCGCGATACTCTTTTCCATCACTGAAGTCGATATTTCGTGCAACGGGGATATATGCACCTGAAAAGAGATCACTCGCCTTCAAGACCTGCAACCGCCCATTGACAAGAGAAGTGAGCGAATGGTCAGGTGTCATGACTACTGTCCTACCTGACTCAGTGTGTATTCTCACAAGTCTACTTGCCTTATGACGACTGACTTCAACGATGCGAGCAGATTCAGTCCTCAGCGTTTCCGGATTAATGGACTTGGTATAGAGCTCAAGTATTTCAGGTACAGAGAGCACTTCCGTGCCCTTTTCGATTCTGACCTCACCAGGGTACCTGTCGATTAGAGCATTAATCACTCCGCCAATCTTCTTTCGATCCCAAACTTGAAACTCCTGTTCCAGCGTTCGGAGATAAATCTCTTCATCTCCGTGTACGCTCTTACCTGTGCCAGGGTCCCCTACCATAAGTATATTCGACCTCCCTCTGAGTCTTGTCCCATCGGGGAGAGTCTTTCCAACGCCTCCAAAGAGAAGGAGTGCTATGGACTCCTTGATGTTCTCATGGCCCTGAATTGAAGGAGCTATTGATGCAAAGATTCGTTGATGTACATACGGGTCCTCAGACGTCTTTCTGATTTCCTTCTCGTCCTCTTCTGTAAGCTCTATCTGTTCGTACTCCTTTTCTCCAATTTCAACTCCATTTGCATTGATGTATACATTGAAAGTTGCGAGCCGCCCTCCTCGTCTGGAGAAATCAGGTGTAGTGAGAAGAATGCCAGTAATCTTTACGAGGTCTCCAGGTCGTGATATGTCAACAATGTCACCCTCCAGTATGACATCGACAGAACGAGGCATCTGGCCTGGGGGTAGCTCTTCAGGTGACTCCTGGATCCGAACCTTCTGCCAGTCTCTAAAAGTGGACTTCTCTGGTATCAAGCGTACGGGAGTCTTCTTTCCGCATACCGTGCACTGATCTGGTTCTACGTAGCGTCCATCCTCTTGTGACTGATATAACAGCTCGCCACATCTTCTACATTTGAATGTCGCATCGATTAGTAGTGGTTTTACTTCACTAGCACGCATCATGACACCACTAATGCTAATGATTGTGCCAATATGCCGAGACCTAAGCGATCTGAGGGAAACATAGTTTGGATAATTGGTAATGCGTACCCTGACGAGACCTTCATCGATGCTTTCCATATAGTCTGGATCTTCAGTTCGGAGTACAGATCGCAGGACAGCGTCCAATGTTTCTAGGAACTGTAAGGGGTTGTCCTTGGCTAGCGTAGTGAATACCACATTATCAAAAGTCATCAAGTTTTGAAAATCAATGACAAGTGAGAGTGCCTCATCAATTGAAAACCGTTGGATCTTCGTCCAGTACAATAGGTTTCCTTGTTCATCCTTGTAAGTACGCAGGAATTCTTCGAATCTTTCCTGCACGCCTCCCTCATAGCCTGACATCAATATCTGCCTCGTAATGCTTCTGCTGTTCTTGCAATTGGCCGAGCATCTCTATGTGCTTCATAAGCTAAGACCAGACTTCAATATTTAAGCTCCTGTATGACCACCTGTGCCTAAATGAATAGGAAATTCCGCCAATCAGATAGTAGTTTGCTTAGTTCTCCACACAGCCACCTTTCTTCGACAGTCATATCTCTACGTTTGTCCTGAAAGGCACCAGAAACTGCTACGCGTAGTACCTTTGAAAGACGTTTTTGGGATATAATGTCTACAAGACGCCTGACTTTCTCAATTTCATCATACTGCTTTGGGTCCATCGAAGCTCTCATATTACGAAGCTGTAGTATTTTCCTGTTTATAGCTGAGTAGAGAAGTGGATGAATTGGCTGGAGTCCCTTATGCGGACTGTCATCCTCTGTTCGATAGATATTCTGGATCTCGCGTAGTGAAGCGTAGTCTTCATCAGAATCCAGTTCTGCATAGCCATAACCGACTAGTTTCTCCAATGCCCAGTTCGGAAATTCAGTTTCAGTAGACTGTGCAAAAGGGCCGACTTTTTTGCCTGCAATAGTCAGCTCAGGCATATCTTTGATTATGGTGCAGGTCCTTGTGTCGTTTAGGAATTCCATCTGGGATCGTTCAATTACATCCTGGGCGGCTGTACTCACTCGACTCATAGGTCACACGAGAGTGCTTATTATTGTGATGATAAAGACCTTGCTATGCCAATTCCTTTGGCTTAGGCTTCAGGCAAGCTTTTTAGTTTCGGGGTTGACAAACCATTAGATACTTGACTAGTGCATCTGATAGATGCAGCTCGGTGGAACGTTCAGATGGAAATCGATCTATGGACAGAAAAGCACAGGCCAAATACACTCAAGGAAATAGTTGGTCAGGACGTAGTTGTCAATCGCTTGTCCAGGTTTGTAGAGAACAGGACTTTGCCTCACTGCTTATTTGCTGGGCCGCCTGGAACCGCCAAAACAACAGCTGGGATGGCACTTGCAAGAGATTTGTTCAAAGACTCTTTTCATAGGAATTTCATGGAGCTGAATGCCAGTGATGAGAGAGGAATCGATGTAGTTAGAAACCAGATAAAGACCTTTGCAAGGTCGCTTCCTGCCGGAGATGCTCCTTTCAAAATACTCGTGCTTGATGAAGCAGACCACTTGACAAATGATGCCCAACATGCACTCAGGAGGACTATGGAGTCCTATGCATCCTCTTGTAGAATGATTTTGATTTGCAACTATTCAAGCCGTATCATCCCTCCAATTCAGTCAAGATGTGCTATCTTCAAATTCGCTCGTTTGAGTGATGATGCCATTGCTTCTCGAATAGAATACGTTGCAAAGAAAGAGAATGTAAAGCTGGACTCGACTGGAACAGAAGCAATTCTATATCTATCAGAAGGAGATATGCGTAGTGCAATCAATCTGCTGCAGGCAGCCTCATCGTCAGGAAATCAAGTAACAGACAAGACAGTCTTTTCAATTTCAGGCAGAGCGGATCCTGCAAAGATAAAGGATCTCTTGACCTTTGCATCTGAAGGCAAGTATGAAAACGCCCTCGAAACGCTTAGACTTCTGATTACTCAGGAAGGAATTTCACCACTGGACTTGGCACGTCAGATACATAGAGAACTACAGGGGATTGGATTTTCACCGGACAGACAGATGAGTACCCTTGAACGAATAGCTGAAACTGAGTTTCGTATTGCTGAGGGAGCAAATGGTGAAATTCAGCTGACAGCACTCCTTGCATATATCGCATTTGGGACTGATTGAAGATGAGCGATAACAAGCTCCCTTGGACAGAGAAATATCGTCCCACTACAAGGAGCGATATAATAGGGAATGCAGAAGAGATTGAAACGTTTCTAGATTGGGTTATTTTATGGAAAACTAGAACTCCAAGGAAAAGAGCAGTATTACTCATCGGTCCACCGGGTACTGGAAAGACAGCGACAGTGGGTGCTATAGCCAATGATTTGGGCTATGAGATTGTAGAATTCAATGCAAGTGATAAGCGCAATAAAGCCAGTATTGAGATACAGGTTACTAGGGCTGCACTTCAGCAGACCCTTGATGGAAGTCCGCGACTAATCTTGCTTGATGAGGTTGATGGGTTGTCTGGTACGAGCGATAGAGGTGGCGTCGGAGCCATTTTGAAAGTCATCGATTTATCATCTCATCCTATTGTTATGACTGCAAACGACCCTGATAGCCCAAGGATTAAGGATCTACTCAAGAAATGTATAGTAATCCGGTTCAACTCACTAGACATCGGTTCTATGACACAAGTTCTCATGAGAATAGCCAAGGAGAATACGGACAAACCATCGCAGGAAATCATAGAGAGCATCGCTAGCAATTCGGGAGGCGATCTGAGAGCAGCCATTTTAGATTTGCAGGCAGTCATACAGGACCACATTGGAACTAGTGAAGTTGGGCTTAGTCAGAGAGATGTGAAATCCACTGTAACTCAGGCACTTCGCAAGCTGTTCATGGTAACAGACCTGAAAACCGCTAAGGCAGTCATTGATCAAGCAGATATTGATTATGACAGCCTCATACTATGGTTTGAAGAAAATTTGCATCTTCATCTTATGACTCCTGCAGAGCTAGATGCGGGATTTGATTCGCTCTCGGAAGCTGACTTATACCTTGGGAGAATAATGCGCCAGCAGACTTGGAAGTTATTGTCGTACGCGTACGACTTCCTCTCCTCGGGCATTGCTTCTAGTCGGAAGAAAACGCCTTACAGAAAAGTGGAGTATTCTCAGCCACTTTGGCCACTGTTAATATGGAAAGGTAGAAGGAAAAGAGAGAAGCATTTGCAACTAATCTATAGACTCGCGGAGATTGGTGGAATATCTGTCCAGCGTGCCTATGAGGAATATGGTAGAGCTGTGCAGCTAATAGTAGCCAATAGTCCGAAATATCGTATCAAATTTTCAGACTGGTTGGGAGTTAGAGAATCCATCTTCCGGTAGCCAGATAGTCCTTGTTAATACCATTGAGCATTCTGAGAGCCCTTCTATGAGACTGAAGGAGCGACTCCGTCTTTTTATGAACAAGGCGGACTGCATTCTTGCTAATTTTCATTTGAAAAGGAATGATAGCCTCAACTAATACGAGCCCTTCATGTGGAGAAGGTTTGATTCCTCCTTGAACTGG
>CAYPUO010000004.1:0-22421 GCA_964413775.1 uncultured archaeon | reverse complement strand
GCATTTGGTACAGTGGCACGAGAAGCGACCTATCTATTGGCGGACGGTGAACATTCAGACAGATTCACGACCATTTGTCTTCCGTTGTTGATGAAAGACGATGAGGAGTCCAAACAGGCCGTCTTGGAATCAGATGTCTATACCATTGATGGCTGTCCGAAGAAATGCGCTTCGGTCCTCGTCAGACACGTGGGAGGGCGTCCTGTCAGGGAGATATTGACAGCCAAGGTTCTTGCCGAGAATCGGGAACACAAACCAGGAACAATACTCGATATAGGCGACAGTGGTAGGCTTCTCGCAGAAGACATCGTTAGGATAATCCTTGATGACGGAGGTGCCGAGTAGTGACATTCAAGCCCAAAGTCGGATTGATTTCGTGTAGCGGGGAAGCATGCTCAGGAGGAAACATCTCTCGTGCTGCAACTCTTGAGGTCCTCCACCATTTGAGGCCAACTGAAACGGTGACGATATGTCTCCCTCTCTTCTTGGCAGGGGATGAGGCAGAGAGGGACTTTGCAAAGCACTTCCCCACAATCACAGTTGACGGGTGCAGTAGGCTCTGTGCGGCACAGGGTACCGCAAGATACAGCAGCGAACCAGCTGTGAAACTTAATCTTGCTGACTATATGGGGGACAACTGCACGGACTGTGACGAGAGGTGGAGAATACAAGGAAGCCGCGAGATCGTTGAAAAAGTCGCTCAAGACATTGCATCGCATGTTGATCGTCTACGGGAAGAGTGGAGGTGATAGATGTGTCTGATAAAATTCCGGTAATGGTGTTCATGGCAGTAGGAGTATGTAGCTGTAGTCAGACAGGGTTGTTGACCCGTGTCTATGAGGCCGTCAGGAAATATAGAGATGTTGTAGAGTACAAGGAATACTCTGCAGATAGTGATACTGCGAAAAAGTTTGGGATAGACTATCGTGGAGTCGTGGTTGGCAACAAGTCACTGGGAACCAATCCCACCACCGCTAGAATAGAGGAAGCCATTCTAGAAGAGATTGAGAAGCAAGGCATCAAGGCAGTATGATGAACTGAAGAATGGAAAGGATGCTAAACCTCGTTCTTATTGAACAGAAGAATAGTCAACAAATGGTGACAAGTTGTCTATCTCCATTGTGATTCTTACACTGCCAGAGTATACCTATGGAATAGAGAGTCACCATGCTACTATTAGACAACAGGTTCGATGTTTCTTAGAACACTATCGCTATCTTGGTTGATGAACATAGTTTCTCAACCCACGAAACACTAGTTTCACGAACTCTGTGTTTGCCAACTTGGTTTGTTTCCAAATGTAAGATGGCCGAAAATAAAACTTGAGATATGCTTTATGCAGGAGATGTCTAATGGTTTCTACTGTCATCCCTGGAGTCGACATGACCGCTCCCAGTACTGAGAAATCCTTCCAAGATTTCACTCGGATCCACTTCTCCTGTCTGGCTTGGTCATAGAGTGGCGTACCTGGATATGGCGTACATATTGTGAACTGAGCGACTTCTGGATCCAGACGGCATGCTAGATCCATCGTTTCATTAGCCTCCAGTTCAGTTTCACCGGGATAACCGAACATAAACGACAGAACCAGTTCTAATCCGGCGTTCTTGGCTACTTCCACTGCATGTTCGACCTGACCTAAAGTTATGCCTTTTCTCATGGCATTCAATACTCGCTGGCTTCCCGACTCCACACCCATGTACAGCGTATGGCACCCAGCTGAACGTAACCACTCTGCCATCTCTGGATGTCGTGACAGGATATTGGCTCTGGTTGAGCAGGTCCATCCAACCTTGGGTCCTTCCTCCTTGAGTCCTTCACATATTGCACGTACTCGTGTTACGTCATATGTGAAGAGGTCATCAATGAACTCAACCTCTCTCACGCCATACTTTTCTTCAAGGAGCTTTACTTTACGAATAACATTTTCTGGTAATCTACCCCTCCATCTCTTGCCAGCAATCCTTGAAGAGGAACAGAAGGTACAGCCATAGGGACATCCTCTGCTGGTCAGCATCGTGGTAAATCGAGCGTTGGACTTAAAGTAGCGAGAGAGATGAAGGAGGTCATAAGCAGGAAAAGGTATGCTGTCGAGGTCCTCTATAGGTGGTCTATCGGGGGTTCGAATAGGGGTGTTATTCTTGCGAAAAGCAACCCCAAGAATGTCTACGAAGTCGTTGTGGTTCACGTGGGCTTCGAGCAATTCATTCATGGTTATTTCACCCTCCCCTCTGACGACCACATCAATCGCAGGACACTCATGGAGAACCTGCATGTCCTGAAACGTTACATGAGATCCCCCGACGACCACGAGCACATCCTGATCAAATTCCTTGACAATCTTTGCTGTTCGGTACACATCATATATGCTTGGAGTTGCCTGTCCACTGATGCCGACAACATCAGGTCGAAAGAATTCAAGTTCACGCTGAATATCTGCAGTCGAAGACTTGTGAAGGAGGCCATCATGGATTCTGACCAGATGGTCCCCGAATTTGCGTATGTAACCTGCAATATACCCAAGGCCGAGTGGTGGAGCGAGAAACCCCAGCCCGTCTCTAACATCGTTGTGAGTGTTCGGTACTGTGAGTAATACTTTCATTGTCTTGGCCTACGGAATAGTTTTCGTTGCTTCAATTCTCTCTGCAGTCCCCTTTAAACTGACCCACTCCTCTAGGTTGTTGATACAACCAGGATCTGGTGCTAGATAGTTTCCATAGTATTGCAGGGCTCTTGCTCTACAGCCTCCGCACACATACCTGTACTCGCATGACCCACAGTGGTCTTGAAGCAGGTCTTTGTCCCTGAGTTCTCGCAAGGTCTGCGACTCTGTCCACAGCGAATGAAAATCGTCCCTCAGAATGTTACCGATGTACACTTGGGGAGTGTGTGGGAAGAAGACGCATGGATAGATATCCCCATTTGGTTCTATCGCTACGTAGAACCGACCAGCACCACAACCACCAATGAATTCTGAAAGCCCTTCTACTTTGGCAGGTAAACGCGCATTAGCAAAATGTGTTGGGAAGACCTGCCCCTCAAATGTTTCAAACACCTGATCGAGATCGTTATTGCCTACCTGAAGCGGCACTCTTCCCAGCTGCGGTGCGGTAGACAGAACTTCTATCGTCTTTGGGTCACTTTTTGAAATGATTCTTCTCCAGAGATATTGTAGCAGGTCTTCGCGCTCTTGCGGGGTGAGGTCTGCATCAATTATACCCTTTCCTCGCCCTATTGGAACGAAATTGTACGCCATGAACCATTTTGCACCTAGTTCCTGTGACAGATTTATCACACCTGGCACCTCAGAGAGGTTATAGTGTGTGACCGTCATGGCTATCTCTACAAACAAGCCCTCATTAACGCAGTTCTTGATGCCAGCTATTGTTCTTTCGTATGCGCCTTGAACTCCTCGAAAACTGTCGTGTGTTTGAGGATCTATCCCGTCAAGACTGATTTGTACAAAGCTCAGTCCCGCTTCTTTGAAACGCTTCACGGTTTCAAGTCTTGTGAGCGTGGTCGCGTTTGTCGCTATCGCAACGTAGATGCCACGAGCCCTTGCATGCTCTATCAGTGTCAAGATATCTGGTCTGAGTGTTGGTTCCCCACCCGAGAAGGCAATGAACACCACACCCTCATCTGCTAGGATATCGATAGTCCTGAGAGCTTGCTCGGTTGTGAGTTCATCAGGGTCTGGACATCCTGCACTCTCGTAGCAGTGCTTGCACTGGAGGTTGCAAGCGCGTGTGACATTCCAGACAACTTGGAATGGTGCTCCAGGTACAAATGGCTTGGTTACCCCAAATTCTCCAAGTCCCCTAATCACACTGTATAAGGCTCGTCTGAATATAACATTCGAGAGCATTTTTTTGATTGTCTTCGAATCTGTTCCAAAAGAGTGAGCTCCTACTGCAATCACACCCTTGAGGAAGAATGAACCCACCTGACAGGATAGACACTTGGTCCGTGCCTCTCCAGCCATCAGATTCAGAAACTGCATCAAGATAGGTGTTCCATCACTGCTAGTCCTTGAAGCAAATCTACGAACCATGAACTTGAACAGTCGATTCTTGGACAATGCCTCTAAAGATGCAACCTGATTCTCTTCCGATCTCTGAGAAAAAGTAGGGCTTTGAGAGCATTTCCCACGAATCTTGAGGATTGGAGTTTTATCCTTTCTCTTCGCCGTCCTTGCCAGGACTCCTACGGAACCCTTTCCGCATTAATGATATATAACAATCGAATGATTTAAATTATTCGATATATCTATTTTACGACGCGAGAAGGTGAAGACAAACGGCTTTTCAGGCCATGCATTTCATGGCTACTTCAACCCATTTCTGGCATTACCGCTCGCGGCAGTGACTGTGGTCGGAGGACTGTTAGGGGGAAAGTTTGCTCTAAAATCGAAACCAGAGCACCTCAAGCAGTTGTTTGCAATCACGAATATGATTGCGGCACTGTTGATTGTGTACAACCTCCTTAGTACGGGTATAATCTAGTTCAAAATGAGAAATCAAATCCAAAAGGAAGTGAAACGATGGGAAAACAAGTGAAAGATTTGGCGGAACTACTGAAAGAATGCAATCTAGAATATTTTGGCAAGTCCAAACATAAAGTCATGCCTCCAAGCCTAGATGAGCTATCAAGTGCGCTCCTATTGGATGTTCGTTCAAGAGAGGAATTCACGTCACTATCAATTCCCCTGGGACTTCATTCGAACATACAATTCATGCACATACCAATCGATGAACTCCCAGACAGGGTTGATGAACTCCCCAAAGAGAAGAACATAGTGGTGTTCTGCCCCTCGAATTTCAGATCAACATTAGCATATGCCTATCTGAAAATGTTAGGTCATCAATCAGTACGTATTCTTAGTGGAGGCTACCAGGGACTGACTGATATTCTGATGCCAGGAAAAGTCTACAAGTATGTGGCAGGCCATAATCAAGAGCAGGAGCGTTAGTACTGATGCATAGGTGGCTGTCAGTAGGCAAAGGAATCAGCGATCACAACAACATCAGGGGGCAGACTCATGAGCAAACAGAATTCTGATAGAGAAACACCAAGACACGCGCTCTTCTGCTGTTTTGGTTGCATGTCAAGCGTGGGGACTCTTACAGCAATAGCGATGCTCGATGCGTACAAGAAACTTGATCAAGAGAAATACGGTCTCTTCTGTACTTCAGCGATTGCTGCAGGTGTTCCTAAGCATAGGAAGTCCACGGAGAGTGCGAGGAGCATCATCGTGATCGATGGGTGCTATAATCACTGCGCTCAGAAAATACTTGAAGCGGCTGGCATTGAGATTGATGAGTATCTTAACCTCCTGCAAGACCTGAAGATTCCTAAGATAGGACCATTCAAACCGTTTGCATATTCTGAGGAGGATAAAGAAAGGGCTATTCAGGCAATCCTAAAGACGTGTGAACACGTATTTAGAAAAAAGAGCTCTGGTGTTTAACTTCTCCTCCAAATCTTAGAAACCATCTTTTCAGCCTTATTGTAATCATGTATATCATCGAATAATTTAAATATCGAACAAATTCAATTATTTTTCTGATAGGCAATTTGCTGCAAAGCATAGGTGATTATTATTGAGTAAGAAGGTAAGAGTGAAAGTGTTTTTGCCAGTTGGAGTCTGTAGCTGTAGTCTGACTGGTTTTCTGGAACACATTTACGAAGCAGTTAACATATACAAGGATATCGTAGAGTACAGCGAAGACATCGCTACCAGCAATGCCGCCAAGGAGGTCGGAGTAGGGCGGCAGGGAATTCTTGTAGGTTCTCAGTATCTAGAGGGTAATGTATCTGCCTCCAAGATTGAAAGCGCGATCCTCGCTGAGCTCTCTAAGACCAGTTAAGGAACGAACAGAATCCTAAATCTCCATACCATTATCCTGTGTAATAGTTTCATCCACCTCCAGCTAATTTATCTCAACATTTAAATATCTCGATTAATAGATAAACAAGATGATTGGAATGGTAAGCATTATCAAGATATCTGCTCTGCTGAGAAAATATCTACCTGCATTTGTCTTGCTGACAATTGTCGTTGCCCTCATTGCTGGAGTTCTCTATCCAGAGGTGATCCTTCTCCTTAAACCATACTCCACAATCCCCCTTTTCATCATGCTCTATCCCATGATGATCACCATGCAACTGGGCAGTCTTAAGGGGGCTCTGGAAGACAAGAGGATTCTAGCCTCGTCTTTTGTCCTCAATTATGGTCTGTCTCCTTTTCTGGGAGCGATAGCGGCCTTCGCTCTGTTTGGTGAAATTAATCCACAGCTGCTGACAGGATTCTTCCTCAAGGTTGTTGTGCCAAGCAGTGGTATGGCTATGGCATGGGCGGGGTTTGCCAATGGAAGAGCTGAAACCGCAGTGCTGGTTGTGACACTCAGCCTTGTTCTCTCCGTTTTCTTGGTGCCCTTTTGGGCTTGGGTTGTCTTGGGTCAAATCATAGCGATAGATATGCTCACCATTTTTCAAAGCATTGCCTTCATAATTGTACTCCCATTGATTGCGGGCGTTATAACTCAAAAACTCATCGTATCACGCGTTGGTCTGAAGAGATTCCACGAGATAAAGCATGCTTTTCCTGCCCTTTCGAGTATTGGAATGTACATCATAGTATTCATTGCAGTGGGGTTAGACGCCCCATTGATACTTCAAAATCCACTATACATTTTCCTCATAACTATCGGAATTCTTATACTATACCCTATAGAGTTCGCGCTTTCAATTGTTTACTCCAAAGTCGTGGGGCTCGACTATGGCGATGCCATTTCAATCGGTTTTGGTGTTGCTGCAAAGAACCACTCAATCACAATTGGCCTTACGCTGACCCTATTTGGCGGACTAACGGTTTTACCAGCTGCATTCGCACCTATTCTGCAGATCCCGTTGATGCTTCTGTTCCTTCGGGTCTCCCCAAGAATCCAGACATGGATGTTTCCTTCCGAAGAAGGTGTTGGACTTCTTCAATGATCTCTCATGTCTGACTGCAGTTACAATTCCAGTGGTACGATTATGTTGTTTTTCAAGCATCACTGACTTGTCCTTGAACATTCTCAAAGACAGAAACAGCGACACATTTATAAAACCAATCATTTCGATACTTCGATGTTTCTAAGAACTCCTCTCTGAGGTCACATGTATGTCTCTGAAACTGCAGAAACTTTCTATGCTTCTCAAGAAGTGGCTAGCACCTCTTGTAGGAATCTCAATAGTCCTGGGAATTCTGTTTGGACTAGGATTCCCCGAAGAAACTCAGAACCTAGACTTGCTGATACCAATTACAGTTTTCGCCATGCTCTATCCCCCAATGATCAACATGGACTTGACATGTCTTCGCCGGGACATTACGAATATTCGTCTCCTTGTTTCAATAATCCTGCTCAACTTCGTGTTCTCCCCTATAGTTGCAGCTCTATATGCCCAGGTCCTGCAAAATCTAGATCCTCTCTTGGCTGTTGGTTTCATTCTCAAATTATCTGTCCCCGCAGCTCCGATGGTGGTTGCTTGGACGGGACTGGCTAATGGTCGAACAGAAACAGCGTTGACTGCTGTGGCCTTCAGTTACATTCTCAGTTTCTTCTTCATTCCATTCTGGACATTGACACTTGCAGGAACAATTGTCGATGTACCCATGGACCTTTTCATGAACAGCCTTATCATCTATGTAGGTGTTCCTCTGGTCATAGGAGTACTCACTAGGTCACTTCTATTGAAGTACAGTGGTCAGCAGTTACTCAATTCCGTCAAGCCTGCTCTCCCCTCTATCTCGAGCATTGGTATGTTCGGAATTGTGTTTATCATAATGGCCAAGGAGGCTCTGGTCATCATTTCAAATCTACACTCAATTCTCTTCGTTGCACTAGGGATTATCGTGATCTATCCGAGTCTGTTCATTCTGTCTGTCTTCTACTCCAAGTTTGCTGGATTTGGTTATGAGGACACGGTAGCCTTAGGTTACAGTGTCACTGCAAAAAGCCATGGTTTGACCATAGCCCTAGCAATCTCCACCTTTGGAGGTTTGTCCGTTCTTCCCGCCGCGTTTGCTCCCATTATTCAGATTCCACTCATGTTGGCAATCATCAGGGCTGAGCCTTGGATACGCAATCGTGTTCGCAGGTCTGAGATCAACTCAGAGAACCTTTCCTGTGAACCTGAGCTTATCGAAGAGCCAGTGCCTGCGACTCAACGGGATCCATGAACCTGACTACTAGTTGATTGTTAGGCCACAATGACGCGAAACAGAAAGATTGATTTATCGAGATAGACAAACGAAAGCAATCAACAATCTCCCCCCGAGGATACACGACTATGAACATAGATAAAAAAACTGAGTGGCGAGTTCACTTTCATAAAGCCCTGAGCAATCCAGAGCGTTTAAAGATAGTCGATTTTCTTGCCGAGGGCGAGCAATGTCAGTGTGATATCTTTCCCCATATTGGATTAGCTCAATCCACAGTTTCAGCATATCTTACACAGCTCGTAAGAGCTGGGGTCCTGAATGTAAGACGTGACAGAACTAGGAAACTCTATAGTCTAAGTGACCCTCGAATTCGTACTATGGTTGAGGACCTTCATGCTCTTGCAACGAAGATGACATCAAAGTAGAAGCAAGACCCACATTTAGTTTCCAACAATTGCAACTGAAACCGGGACCGTGTTTGGATGATATCAGGGAGATGAGTTTGACTCATGGATAACAAAAAGCAGAATAATATGGTGACCATGTCAACACACGAACCTGATGGCTCTTTGAAGATAGAGAGCATCATGAAACTTCAATATGGATCTTCCATTTGTGTGGAGTCAGTATGGAAACCAACCCAAGGCCAACCGAACCTTAAGATGACTGATACTTCAGTCCGCTTTGATGATCTGTCTTTTCATTTACCAAGAAGTCCTGCCTTAATGGCACATGCTGAACTTGTCTCTAAAGAGAGAAGAACTCATCTTGAAAACCAACCATTGAACGACACAAGTGACCGGTCTCTTCTAAAGACACCAACGACGGTTCACATGGTGACTCGACATGATGGTGTAGAAGTCTTCTTGGATTCACTGTCAGCGGCTTTCTGGGGCGGCAATCGAAAACTAGTAAAAGAGGTCTCCGTCAATACAGCAGCCTTTGTCCTAAAGGCAGATGGAGAGAGTGTGATTGAGAGTGCGGTTTCTGCAACAACACAAATCTGGGAGCAAATAGATGCAATCCTCTCTATTATTTCATTGGCGACGCAACTCAAAGCGCGCATTAAAGACATGGACCTCTCTCTGGAAGAATTGACTAACAGAACTAGTGCACTAACTGATGTTTCATGAGATAGGAATTGAATGGGGCATCAAATCCCAAAGTCAGCCATTAACTACTTCACAAGCGCTTTTGAGTCTCCAATACCAACCATTTGATTGAAATATCGAGATTGTCCGCTAACTAATAACGTCATTGAGTTGAACTCAATATCTATGACCTAGATTGCCACCCTGACTATTAAGGAGAGCAAGGGCGATGAGAAACTCTGGACTTCCATGCGTGGTTTGTGGAAAGGTACCGTATGAAACTGAAGGCAAAATCCTCTCATGCAGTTATTGTGGGCAGAGTGAGTCTAGCGATTTGGCATGTGAGGATGATCACTACCTCTGTGAGTCCTGTCGTATATGTACACCAACAGAAATAATCCATAGAACGTGCATAGCAAGTACTTCCAATAATCCTCTACAGCTCGCGAACCTCCTCATGCATCATCCAGCGATATCAATATTTGGACCAGAACATCACTTCCTAGCTTCAGCTGTCCTCTTGGCAGTCGCTCATAATGCTGGATCTGAGATGAACCTTGAAACTCGACTTGGACAGGCTGCGAAACGAGTCAATAGATTTGGACTTAGTTGTGCAAGCTTTGGCGTTTGTGGTGCCGCAATGGCTGTGCCAATAGCAATCAGTCTCTTGCTTGCCGCTGATTACGCAAAAGCCAAAGAGCGTCATATTGTCCTTAAAGCATCAGCATCAGCTTCTGCCAGAATTGCTGATCTACCGGCGCCCAGATGCTGTAAGGCATCGGTCTATTCATCCCTGAGTGTAGGCCATGCCTATCTCTCTCAAGAGTTGGGTCTGGAAATTCCATCTATTCCGCACCCAGTCTGCCAATTCATGGAAACTAACTTCGAATGCCTTGGCCGTGAGTGTCCATATTACGGCTCTAATATCTTAGAAGGCGAAAATTGATGAAATCCTCTGGAACTCGGTTATATGGAGGTCCAAATATCGGTGGTGTGTGGGATGTTGCTCTAGATGAAGCTCTCCTCCGCTGTACACACGAGAATCATGGCCCTCTCACATTCCGTGTATGGCAGAGCACGACGCCTGTCCTCGTCCTCTCTCAAGGCGCATCTATCAATGAAGATACACTCTTCAAAGAGTGTTCGGAGAGAAAAGTCAGTGTGACACGCTCTCTTCGTGCTAGGCAACCGCTTCTTTATAGTCCTGGTGTCCTGAGTTTTTCTATCATCGATGAATCAGAAGTTTTGGCCTCTGCAGATTCAGAAACAGAGAAAGGTAATCTGCTTGCTCCTATTATACAAGCACTTCAAAGCTCAAAATCACTAACCGAATCAATTGCTACTCAGGACTTGCTTCGTGTCAATGACTCGATTATAGGCGCATACAACACCTACTACTATTTTGATTATCTGTTGTTACAAGGGATGATTATTGTTCACAGCGATGAGCTAATTACCGAATTCATGAATTCAAGAACTGAAACACAGTTTCCACCACTAGAGCGTATCAGAAATAATGTTGAGATCAATCATCTTATAGGTTCTGTAGTTCGGTCCATTTCACGACATTTTGGCGGCCAATCATCGGTAGTGAACGCTAGTGTTCAAGAAATCAGTCTTATGAACGATCTTTACAAGTGGAAATATACAACAGACGACTGGATTTTTCATCACTCAGCCCCGCTCGCGTTGGGGCGAGTCCTGTTAGAAGCCTACCTTGCCTATCCTCCGACTACTCGATGTCGCGAAATCATGACAATTGTCGATGATCTGTCAAGAACGCATGGGGAGAAAGTGGAGGTTCGGACTTGGCTACGCGGAAGGGGACTAGTGTCGTGGCTCAGAGGAGTTCCGCCTGGACTTCTCCCGAGCGGCGGTGTCACTCAAGCCTCCAAAAAGAACATTGTGCCAGCAATAATAATTGAAGGTAAAATAACACATGAACGGACAGTTCCCGCGTATGATGACCTCTGTAAACTTGTCGAAGCTGTGTATGAAGAGGTATTTGGTGGCGCATCGAAATGAGCAACTCAAAGTGGCGTGTTGTCGTTTCAAAGGAAACTGACCCAAAATGGAACATCTCTCTTGACGAGGCAATACTGAGAGACATCATCGACAACGGCTCACCAAACACCATCCGAATCTGGCGAAACTCTAAGTCTGTCATAATAGGCCGCAGTCAAGATGCGAAAGCAGAGGTAAATTTGGAGTTGTGTAATGAACTTGGCATCCCTATCATTCGACGCTGCAGTGGTGGAGGGACTGTGTATATGGACCTTGGAAACTATAACTACTCTGTTATTGCAGAAACCAGAACTATCCCTGAAGTGAATTCAGTTTCCGGTATCACTCGTTTCTTATGCTCAGCCATTATTGATTTACTATCAAAACTAGGTTGTCAACCAAGGTTTGTACCCCCTTCTAGTGTCTTTATTGAAGACTGGAAGGTTTCGGGGTCTGCTCAATACTATCTCTATGAAGGCATTCTCCACCAGGGCACACTACTGGTCAATTCCAACCTGGAACTGATGCAGAGAGTTTTGAACCCAAATTCAGAGCTTGCACATAGTCCTAGGAGTGTTCCAAGTATCCCGAATCCTGTAGCGAATATATCGTTCCTGCTTGGAAAAGAGTTTCACCACTATGAGATAGTGAAACTATTAATCAAATCAATAACGAAATTGTTGGGGGAAAACTGCTGGGTTTTGGAATCAAACAGCAAGAGTGAAAACGAACTTACCCAGCTGCTTGTTGATACCAAATACTCAGGCACTTGCTGGTTATTGGGAATGTAGCTATAGCAATTAAGCTATTTGTTCTATTTGAGAAGTCCTTAGGAGGAGTGGTAAGCAGTTGTCAATCCATAACCTCAGAATTCCTTCTCTGATTCTCTTCTCAATCTCATTGCGTGTTTCTCTGAAGGTGCAGCGAATCTCATCATATGTACCTTGAAAGTCTGTAGAATCTTCAAGGGGCTAATGCTTCCTCTGCCTTGCTCCTAGAAAGAGTGGGCACGGTTACTTGGCTCCATCACACACAGTCACAACAAGGTCGAACTCCTCGTTCAGGAATTCGACAGTGGACCAGACCTCCACTATCACGATGACTGCTACCATGGTGAAATTCCTCTCATTTTCATCAGTGGTATCTTCGTTTCACTGACGGTTTTGCCTGAATCGATCCGTATCGTAGTATTCATATTACCTCTGACCTATGTAGCGGATTTTTTCTAGTCATCAAAGGCAGTTGCCTCCCTATTTCATCCGTCTGTCAGTTTTGTGATAATCATGGGATGGACTGCGTTTCTTGCGGTTGTTTCATATGCAGCACATAGAAGAACTCTTGAGAAACGACTGTAATTCCCTATGGTCTATTGCTAAACTGAGTGCCTTCATAACTGAAGAAGAGAGTATGATTCCAAAGGATGTTTCTATCAGGACTTTGCAGTATCCGTAGCGGAAGCTGCGGATGGAAGAGGTCGAGAGTCATTCTCGTCTTCCATCAATCACCTCCTAAGATTCTCTACTTCTTAGAGGTAGAGCAGCTTGTTCTTGCAACTCTTTGGAGTTGCGAGAGAGGTACGGGCCTTCGACGGGGACTGTGCAATCACATGGTTGCCATCAAGGGACTTACCCTCCTCGCACTGTTGAGCACCCTATTTCTCTTGCAGTTGTCAATCTTCTTGAGTGGGTACTAGGTCTAGTGCTTCTTCTTCAATTCAGTAAGGAACTCCCTTATTGTACTCAACATCTTCCTGTAGCTTTTGGTTCAAACTGTCCTCTGGTACAATGATGTATCAGAGATACATAAACCACAATATCCTAGGATGGTATTAGTTATACGGTGCGATAAATGCTGCATGAAGTCCTTGCAAGAGTGAGGCGAGAAGTAAATCAGCTCCTCTTGATTGGTGTGCTATCAATGGTCTTCTCTATCCTGCTGATAGTTGATGCCTCTGTTCGAATAGCCTTTGCTGGCTATGCATAGCCGCTAGCGGAAACAAGTATGATGTTCATGCTCTTCATGAGCGTTTCCGAGCTTGTCTTCGGGGCGGTATGACTCTCTCTGTCAAGCAAGATCTTGAGGGATGCGAGTTTCCTCAGGAAGCAGTATCTGAAGCGTTCCGTGAGAGAAATGTTTGAGGGACTGCCTGAGAGTGAAAGGAAACGTAGAACGGCAGCCATGATCATTGACCTAGTCGGTGCCTACCGGGCTCACTACAAGTCGTTGATAGTGGTCTTGGCGAGTGCTCTTGTCGTGAGTTCTCTGGTGGTCATTAATTCTGTGTATCTTATCGTAAGCAGTTCCATCTCTCTGCAAGATGCATTCCTCAGCTGGACGATTGGTGCATCTGTGCTGTTGATTGCATCAGTACTTTATGTTGAAACGCACAGGAAGTGGGGGCGAAAGCTGCTCAGACTTGAGAGTGACCAAGAGAGATTCAGATGGTTCCTAGGTGGTTCTGTTGAAACCTAGAAGAACATCTTTTGAGATTGTATGGAATATCCTAGACTGCTGCAGGGAACCAAGAATACTCACTCATGTGATGCTGCACTGCAATTTGAACACACCAGCCGCCAAGAAGTACCTCCAGCTTTTAGTCGCAAGAGGCATGTTATCGACGGATGAAGGTTCCTACAAGACCACTAGCAAGGGGATAGAGTATCTGGACATAGTCCATGTTGCTTACATTGCGCTTTTTGACTAGGTATCTGAGCAGGCAGGCCATCTGTCTAGTCTAGTTTCAGAAACTAGGTGGCCAATTTCATTTGAACTACTCAAACTTCATTAATCATGCCACGATTCTCGCTTCTTTTCCGCTAGAACAAGAATAAGCCAATGAGTTTCTGTCATAACCGCAGAAATTCCCGATTCCAGCCTGCCCATCATCTTGCTTGTCCTGTCTTACGACAGGGGGTGCAGGCGGCGATGGGATGTGCAATCACATGGTTGCCATCGAGGGACTTCGCCCCCTATGCTGTTGTTGTGCGCCTTTTCATTCTTGCAGAAGTTACTCATGCCCGAGTGAGAATTAGGCTTGGAACGTCTGGCATTAATCACCTGAGGAATTGCAGCTAATCGCTTTCACGTGTTTCAGGAATCTTTCGCTCTACAAATCTATACATAAGTAATATCGCAGCAATGTCAACTAGGAGTAATGCAAACCAACTAGTGACAAGATTCAGATTTGTAACGCCGGTCATTAGTTGATTGACGACGAATCCGGCTGATGGAAATAGATACGCAAGTGAAACATGTAAGACAAGGAGAGCTGCTCCCATCCATTGGAAGACCCTCCCTATGAATCCCTCTAGTCTTTCCATATGTTCTATCTCTCCACTAATAACCAGAGTTGCGAATCCCCCTAGTGAGGTCCCCAAAACAAGAATGAGAATTGGAGTTACGGAAGGGTCTCGGGTGATAGCAAACGCGAGGAATGCTGCTAGAATAGTAGAGCTGAAGCCTATCGATCATAGGAATGACCCGAAGCTCTTCTTCATGCTAGTTCCAATTTGATATCCGAGTGTTGCACCAAAGCCTGCCATAATAACTGCCAGTTCTCCCACATTTGTCAGAATGTCTCCGCCTTGCCACACAAGTGCTATCATGAAAGAGATCACTAGACAAGCTATCAAGAAGCCTGATAATAGTGATGTGATGTTTCTTGTATTAGCTTTCTTCTTGCTCACAAACCCACCTCCATTATCGGAAGTATATATTCGTCTACTCTTAGTTTCATAGCGCCATATTTGAACACCGCTCAAAGAATCCGAGCTTCATGTATTCCTGTCCTAGGAAGACCTAGGTGGCTTTTCGTGTCGAAGATCCTTTCATTGCCAACTGATTCAGCTGATGCAACATGATGTTTCTTTTCGAGAAGGTGCTTGCATTCATCTTGTGCCTTATATGGCACCAAGAGGAAACCCATACGGATAGAATTTGGTAAACTTTGACCGGAAATCTTCATAAGGTGGATGGTCAAGAAAAGCGAGGAGGCTCAATGGTACTACTCTCAACTCATGAAGCAGTTGTGTGGTGGGAGTTCCATCACGGAAAGACCACAGCGGAGATTGCCAGTGAGTATGAGGCCAAGAAGTTAGCGCCTGAGTATATCCTAGAAGTATTCAATGAGTCCGACAGTGAGTCCGAAAGGAAACGGATTCAGGAGAAGATAGAGCTCAAAGATGCAGCTTATGTGTCCCGCGTCCTCAATCGCGCAAGACAGAAGATTGAGGAGGCTCTAAGGAAGCAAGCTAGTAGCCATCGCCTTGATGTTGAGAGTGTCCAGGACTACAAGGGCCTCTTGATTGGCTTTGACTATCAGGCTAGCGCCCAGGTATTCATAGTATATACTCTCCGGCTCGGTACAGTAGTCTGGTACAAACATGACTCATATGCTGGGAAGCTGTGTGATGGCACGCCGTTCGGTAACGGAGGCCACCCAGATGGCAGTCCGTGTCCCAAGTACAATGAGTGCAGGTACACCCTTGATACAATAATGAGAGAGTACAATATCTCGCTGAGACCTGACGAAGAGCAGCTCTATATGACCCAGCAGTCCATTGCAATATTCAACAAGCTAGCGGCCAAGGAGGTTCCTCGTTACAAACGATCATGAAAGGATGTGGATGGTGTGGGAAGGGAATACGAATATGGTGGAATGGTTATACGACCCCCGCTTGAGCGGATTAGTGGAGGAAAGGTCTTCAAGCCCAGCTCAAGATTTAGGAACAAGTACTGGTTTGATGCGATTGTTACAGCCCTGCTGCTATGGACGGTCACTGTCGGGACCTTCTTTGGAATAATCTATGGGGTATTTACACTCTTTGAGGATGTGGTCCAGTGGGCCGTCTGGTGGGATGCCTTCTGGATTCCAGTCAACTTCTGGAGTTTAATCATAGACCTTGCGTGGCTAGTCCCAACACTAGTGCTCATTCCAATATACGTGAAGTCGTTTGAATACTCAGTTCGCGCTGAGAGCGGCGAGGCTAGTGCAGAGATCTACACTAAGAAAGGGATACTCACCATTACTCGAAAGCATGTTCCGCTCCGGAGCATAACGAATGTCTCAACCAAGTTTGGTGTTTTGGACAGATTATTTGGCATCGGCAGCGTTGAGATTGAAACTGCAGCCTCTCGCGGGCTATATGAGGAGGGACCTGTAGAGAAGATTGCAGGCATTACCTTCGCAGAAGAACTCCGAGACTATATCCTTGCAGAAATGAGGAAGTTCAGGGCACCCAACGTCTTGATGACAGAAACTGAGGGTGGTGTTGATGAGCCAGTCCCACGGAGGCGTAGCGCGCCTGATGACGAAATTCTCGATACATTGCGCGAGATGAAAGACTTGTTAAGAAGCATCGACGATAAACTCGATAGGAGAGATGGCTAGGTTGTCTGGAGAATCTAAGAGCACTGTAATCAAGCCGCCCATGGAAAAAATCGAGAGCGGCAAAATTGTTAAGCCTGCAATGAAACTCCTCTGGAAGGAGTACCTATCGATTGCTTGTGTGGCCGGCTTTCTGTGGACTATAGGAGTCTTATTCTGGCTACTTGTTGCGTATATGTCCCTAGTCTTCGATGAAACCATTACTGTCAGTGTTTTCCTTATTGTCTATATACCCACGTACTGGCCGCTTGCACTGGTTGCAGGTCTGGGCCTGTTCATTTTTCTTGTGCTTCCTTTCTGGGTGCTGTACCCGCTGTACTTCAGGAACATCGAGTATAGTGTCATCTCTGCAAGTGGTGAGTCGATGCCTGAAATATACGTTAAGAAGGGACTACTGAACATCACAAAGAAGCATGTCCCCCTTCCGCACAATCACGAATATCGCAAGCAGAGCCGGACCTCTGGACAGGCTCTTCGGCATTGGCACTGTGGAGATAGAAACAGCTGGATTCTCTGGGACTCAAAGGCAGGGCCCTGAAGAGAAGATAGTGGGGATTGTGTTCTACGAGGAGATGAGAGACTTTATCCTTCAGGAACTCAGAAAGTTCAGACATCCTTATGTAACAGGTACAGAAACTGTCCCCAGCATAGAGAAACCAGTCCCCGAGCTAAAAGACTCACTTGACGACGAGATACTGCTTGTTCTCCGAGAAATCAGGGATCTCTTGAAAGACAAAAAATAGAGTGATTATGAATGCCTCCAATATGGAAAATCATACTAAAGGCGTTTCTCTTGGCAATTGCCATTGCCCTGTTCGTTGTGTTCTACTTGCAGCTCAATGGAATACCCTAGACCACTTCAGTAGCTTAGTGTTTCAATAGCTCGGAATGGCTATGTTGAAGACTGCAGACTTCATATTGTTTCTTCACTCTGGTCTTGCAGATTATCGAACCCGCCAGTTTGCCGTTCTAAGGTGTTCTACACTTTGCTTGCATATACACGATATTGTTTATTACATTTTGTAAACAGCAAGCCTATATTGAAATGAAAGAAGTATAATTCACACGATTTGCCGAGTAGAATAATTACACAGAACATATAGTACATAGATCATTGGCGACGATTGGAGTTCCTTCAATTCTCATTGTCTTGCATCGGTTCAACGATTGCCTGCTCTTGAATCGAGTAAGATCCAACTGGTGACATTCCATGAAAACGAGAAACATGTCATGGCGCAAACATACCTCACATGTTTCATCTGTCGGAATGCCACTCAGCAGAAATCTGGACTTACAATACTGCTGGAGTGGAGTGCAAGACCATGGAAAGAATCGACTCTGAGAAGGAATCTGAGGGGCAGTTTCCCATACAAGACAGTGATATTGAATCTGGATTCAAGTATGAGATTGCCCAATACCCTGGAGGAGAGGGACTACTTAGCTGTATCAAATGTGGAGCTTGTAGTGGGGGATGCCCAGTAGGGGCTGTTACCAACTATCGACCACGCAAAATCCTTGGCAGTGCGTTGCTTGGACTGAAGGAGCACGTACTCTCAAGTGATGACATATGGATGTGTGCAGCCTGCTTCACGTGCGAAGAGCACTGTATTCAGCAGGTGAACTTCACGGATGTCATTACCGTGCTGCGAAACATAGCAGTACGAAACAACAATGCGGCACCGGGATACGTGGAGATGGCCTATCGGGTCCTACAACTAGGAAGAGTGAGTTCTAGGAGCAAACATGTTGATGCTCTCAGAGAGAAGCTTGGACTCCCTGCCTTACAGGAGCCGGACACTGAGAGCTTGAGAAAAATCATGGACTCAAGTGGATTTTCCAGACTACTGAACAACTTGAGGAGTGGAACCAAAGAATGAGAATGGCTATTGCGTGGGGATGTCTTGTCCCCACCAGAAGGTCTCTGCTTGGCTACGAAGCGTCAACAAGGAAAGTCCTTGAACGCCTCGATGTGGAAACTGTCGACATCCCAAGCGAGTCGTGTTGCGCTCCGTTCTGGATGCAGTCCCTAGACTTGACAACAAGTCTAGCCATGGCTGCAAGTAATCTGGCCAAGGTTGAGAGAATGGGACTGAATCTTCTCACTCCTTGTAGTGGATGTTTTCATTCCTATAAACAAGTAAACCACATGTTTTCGAAGTATCCTTCAGTACGAGAGCGGGTCAATGACATTCTTTCCCGTTCGAACCTACACTATGAAGGTACAGTGAACGCGAAACATCTTGTAGATTTCCTCTACACAGATATTGGTATCGAGAGGATTAAGTCAGAGGTGACTCGAGAATTACATGGTTTTGAGGTCGGACTCCGCTATGGATGCCACATGCTCAAACCACATGAATTACTCAACATCGAGTACTCTGAGAGACCCACATTCGCAGATGAAGTCTTGGAAGCAGTGGGTGTTGTAAGCAAGCAGTACCAAGGTCGACATAGATGCTGTGGAGGTCTTCTCCGCGGCATAGATGACCAGTTAGCAGATCAGGTGCTTCACGAGAGATTTCTAGATGTGGAGAGAGCGGGCATTGATTGTCTTGTGACTGTCTGCTCTCTATGCCATCTGCAACATGATATGGGACAACGATCGATCAGGAGCAAGTATGGTATGGAAGAAAAGGAAATTCCAGTGCTCCACTATCCACAGGTTCTTGCTCTGAGTTTCGGCTTTGCCCCCGAAGAGCTGGGACTCGACTTGCATAATGTCAAGACCGATCGTGCTGTGTCGAAAATCATGGCAGCCGCAACACCGGTAGGAGGTAGTGAAATATGAGCGGAAAGACCTTCGAGCCAAATGTCGTGGCATTCACGTGTAACTGGTGTAGCTATGGCGGCGCAGACATGGCAGGAATCTCGCGAATCCAGTACCCACCAAATGCGAAAGTCATTCGACTCATGTGTTCTGGGAGAGTTGACCCACTAATGGTCTTGGAGGCTTTCAAGGGAGGCGCCGATGGAGTAATGATAAGCGGGTGCCACATCGGAGACTGCCACTATTCAACAGGTAACCTTCGCACTCAGATCCGGTTTGAGGCGCTGAGATATGCAATGAAAGCCATGGGATTGGACCCCGCCAGATTGTGTCTATTGTGGGCAAGTGCGTCGGAAGGGCAGCAATGGGCTGACGGGATCAGAAACTTGACAGAGTCCGTAAGAGAACTGGGCCCGAGTCCTCTGAAGCACGAGGAAGGAGGTATGAAAACGTGACAACCACAGGTAACAAGGTCACAGCAGAGGAGTTCAAACCGTCAAATACAGCTCTCGTAATTGGTGGAGGAGTTGCAGGAATGCAGGCTGCCCTTGACCTGGCCAACCAACAGATACATGTCCTACTGGTAGAGAGTAAGCCAACAATTGGGGGAGTAATGGCAATGCTCGACAAAACATTCCCAACTCTTGACTGCTCCGCATGTATTCTGACTCCAAGGCTTTCAGAAGTATCTAGGCATCCCAATATAGAATTGCTGACATACACCGAAATCAGAGGCGTATCAGGAGAAGCAGGTGACTTCAGGGTTGAGGCTACCAGAAAAGCAAGAAGAGTCCACGAAGACAAGTGTAATGGATGTGGCGAGTGTGTTATTCACTGCCCAATTGAGGTGCACAACGACTTTGACCAAAGCCTGGCACTTCGAAAAGCGATTTACATCAGCTTTCCACAGAGCACACCTCTGGTCTATACAATCGATAGTGAAAACTGTATCAAATGCGGCCTCTGTACCAAGTTCTGTGAGAGAGGGGCAATAGACCTTGAGATGCAGAAAGAGGAGATTACTCTCTCAGTCGGCGCAATCATAATTGCCACAGGATACCAGCTCTATGACGTGTCAAAAGTTCCTAGACTTGGGTACGGACGTTACAAGAATGTCATAAACGCCCTCGAATATGAGAGAATAATCAATGCTTCGGGACCGACCATGGGGAACCTGATGCGCCTCAGCGATGGGAAGGTGCCAAGTAGCATTGGCTTTGTACAGTGCGTCGGGGCGCGAGATGTTCAGAAAGGATCTGCATCCTGCTCGCGTATCTGTTGTATGTACGGAATGAAGAATGCAGTTATGGCCAAGGAACTGGCCCACGAGGATGTCGAAGACGTGACCGTGTATTATGCTGACATCCGTGCGTTTGGGAAAGGGTTTGAGGAATTCTATGAGATGGCCAAGACCAGATTTGGGATTCGTTTCATCAGAGGTAGAGTTGCAGATGTCGAGGAGAATCCCGAGAACAACAACATCATCATTCAGGTCGAGGACACTGCTACTGGACGCCTGCTTGAGATTGAGCATGAGATGCTAGTACTATGTCCTGGAATCCTGCCGCCAAAATCACTCCGAGAGCTCGCCAACAACTTGAACATGGACCTTGGAAGTGATGGCTTTGTTCAAGTGAGCAACCCCATCCTCACTCCTGTTGATACTCCTCTTCCAGGCGTCTTCGTCTGTGGATGCGCAGAAGGACCCAAGGACATCCCTGATTCGGTCGCGGCGGGAAGTGCAGCTGCGATGCGGGCGAGTATTGTCCTATACAATGAGGGAGGGAACCCATAGTGGAAGACGTGACTCTAGATAGAGTTGAGGCAGCAAAAGCAGCGTTTGGAAACGAGCGCCTAAGGTGGCTTATTGGAAAAGGAGACGCGCTTGTCCAAGAGGGGAGCCTCAGCAAGGATCTACTCTCGACGCTGCTTGAAAAGACAGTACAAGAGGAAATTGACAGAAACCTAATCCTGAGAATTATAGAGAAAGACCCAATGACAACAACCGAGATTGCTGAGAAGACCAAGATGAAACCCGACTATGTTCTACACAATCTTCTTGCCTTAGTGAAGTGGCGCCATGCGAATATTGTCGGAAAAGAAGATGGTCGATATCTATTCTGGAGGGAGTAATGTGGAGGGACCTGAATTACAAGTGCCTAGAGTTGGAGTGTTTGTATGTCACTGTCGACCGAACATTGCAGGTACGGTGGATGTTGAATCTGTGAGGGACTATGCAGAATCGCTTCCCAATGTAGCATATGCAAATGACCTGATGTTTACATGCTCCTCTGATGGGCTGAGCGAAATTAGGAAGGCAATCACCGAGAACAGTCTGAACAAGGTCGTTGTCGCATCTTGTACACCCAGAACTCACGAACCAATTTTCAGAGAGGTCCTTGAAGAAGCAGGACTCAATAGATACCTATTCGAGATGGTCAACCTCAGAGAGCATGTTTCGTGGTGTCACATGAATGAAAAGGAGCATGCGACTGAGAAGGCAAAGACCCTTGTTGAAATGGCTGTTGCCCGTGCGGCGCAACTGGAACCACTTGAGAGGGAAAGCGTGGATGTTATTCCTAGTGTCGCAGTTATTGGAGGTGGTGTGGCAGGCATTTCGGCGGCTCTTGATGCTGCAAATGGTGGATACCACGTCTACCTTATCGACTCACGTCCCACCATAGGAGGACAGATGGCCCTCCTCGACAAGGTATTCCCTCAAAACGACTGCGCGATTTGTATCTTAGGCCCGATAATGGCCTCTGTTGAGCGGCATCCTGAGATTGAGCTTCTCACGTATAGTGAGGTTGAGAGTCTGGAGGGACATGTGGGGAGTTTTCGTATGCGCGTGCGAAGGAAGGCACGTTTCATCGACTCTCAGAAATGTAATGGCTGTGGTGAGTGTGTTCAGGCTTGTCCCGTATCAGTGAACAACGAGTACGAGTTTGGATTAGCCAAGAGAAAGGCGAT
>CAYPUO010000003.1:0-23113 GCA_964413775.1 uncultured archaeon | reverse complement strand
GATCCAATTCATTGATAGACAGCAACTGGATTGTTGCCAACAATGACACAGGCATAGAAGTGCAATATGGCAACAGCCTGACGATATCTTCGAATGTGCTCTGCAACAATACAGCTTACGGCCTTCACATAGGAAGCAATTATCCAGATGTGGTGAGTTCAAACAACACCATCTACAATAATCTGATTGGCTGGAACGAGGCAGGGAATGCATTTGATGATGGTCTAACCAACATGTGGGACAATGGTACTCTCGGCAATGCCTGGAGTGATTATGATGGTAGCGGCTCCTATCAAATTGCAGGCTCTGCAGGGTCTATTGACCACTTTCCGCGACTTCTCAAGGTATTCCCGATTACATCCAGAGAGAATACTACTGGGCAGACTGAAAATGAATTTCAGCCGTTCCTCTTGGTATGCTCATTGCTGATTTCTGCCGAGGTTGCCATTGCGATTCTCATAGTCTGGCGGGATCGAGAGAACGCTCTTGCACATACATTTGACACCTAGGCCGCGTTCTATTGACACTGGTCATACCTGTCCTCCAAGTCAGGAGCATATGCTACTTAATTCGTGCGAGGATGAGTGGAAGGCATCCCACTTCTATCCTGTAACATTGTGCTAGTCCGGCGCTTTGTCTTCTTTTGAAGGCAATCTCTCACGGTGAAGAGTACCTATGTACAACTACTGCTCTATGCGGTCTTTCTGGATATTCAATTCCTTCTACTCTTCGTTACTAGTTCTTGATATACCTCAAGTAATCTAGAAACGTGAGCTTGTATATCGAACCTATTCGACACAGTTGCTCTTGAGTTCTGACGAATCTTCTCGTATAATGCACTGTCTGTAAGGAGCAGGTCAATCGCATCAGCCATAATGAGTGGATTTCCTGGCGTTATCGTTAGGCCATCTTCTCCAGAGGCTACAATTTCGCTTGGACCATAGACATTAGCAGTGATGACAGGCACGCCACATGCCATTGCTTCCAGTATCGAGAGGCCAAACGGCTCCTCCCTTGATGGATAGAGGAAAATCTTACTCTGGTTGATTATTTCAGGGACCATCCTGGCATCTACAACACCCAAGTAGTCTACCATATCATCGACCCGCCTAGATGCTAACTCGCTAAGGAGTCTATTGTGCAGAGACCCCTCTCCAGTCATTACCATTCTCATTTCAGGGCGATGCTTTCGTAATATCTCCAGCATCTCCGGGAAGACGTCAACCCCCTTCATTGGTTCAAGTCTACCCATGAAGGCCACGTCCCACCGCTTGTTCTTGCTAGGATCAGGACAGAAGACATCAAGGTTGATTCCGATGTATAGTCTCTGTACCATTGTAACCTTCTCCTGACCTGCCAATAGGTTGCGAAGGCTCCTAGCAACAGTATCACTGACAGCAAGTATCCTATCAAAGGGGCAGTAAGCCGCCAGTTGTTCATAGTCTGTAGTCTTGATGTTTCCCGGGAGGATGATTGGTTTGGGGAGTCCGTGTATCGTTGCGACCAATGGTACTCCGTTCAGTTCTCCTTCTTTGACCAGACTATGTAGCACCCTGTTGAAGACAATGTAGGTGCTGTGAGCATGAATGATATCTGGACTAAGCCTACCAACGATATCAAGTAGCTGCGACTTGAGGCTCAGTACATTCTGGTCAAGGTCACTACTCAAAAACATCCGGCTAACCTGTTCTTTCCTCTCGCTCTCAGGCAATGAGAGGAACTCCCATTTCCTAGCCTCAAGGTAGTTTCCCGGAATGTTGTATATTTCATATGAATCTCGATGCTCTATCTTAGGTGCACTCTCACGAGGTGACTGAGTCACAATGAATGAGTCGTGCCCACGGCTGGACATCTCTTGTGAGA
Organism: uncultured archaeon; assembly: GCA_964413775.1. Classification (GTDB taxonomy): domain Archaea; phylum Asgardarchaeota; class Thorarchaeia; order Thorarchaeales; family Thorarchaeaceae; genus MP5-2226. Next base: position 21,250 of record CAYPUO010000003.1, on the reverse strand, counting down.
GGTAATGGAGATATGACTCATAACCTCCAAGACCGGCAGGATTAAGGCTGTCACAGAGATGTAGAATGCGCATACGCTTTGATGGTAGCTTGTTGTCTTGTACCTTGTGCTTGATGACCGGTTGTCAGACGGGGACCCCACTATGGCTGCTAATACTCAGGCAAGGGAATTCCGTGATCGAGACATCATCATCGATACAGAGGGCAGAATACTCGTAGTCCTTGGATACATTCAGCCTAAGGGTCGTATACTCTCCTTCTTGAAGTACATGCCTGATCAGCAGGGCAAGTGGTCGCTAGGCGGTCAGAGATACCGCCGGATGTTCTTCGGAGGTGTTGACTCCGTTGTGAGCGGTCTGCAGGTCGTCCCCACGGACTATCTCGCATATGACTCCCACTTTGGCACTGAGCTCCTCGAGGTCCCGCACATGCAAGTGGCATCGCACTATAGACCAGAGGAGCGGCTTGATGAGATCATGAGAGAGGGACCTTCAGACCGTCTAGAGAAAATGGCACTAGGCCTTGCTGAGGCTCTCCATGACACACTCGGGATACCTATGGATGATATCGGAGTTGCAGGGAGCATTCTCTGGAAAGGACACAATCCGAGCTTCTCAGACATCAACATGAACGTGTACGGTTTCAAGAACTCATGGATTTTGAAGAACGAGCATGAAGCAGTAGGTAGTTCGCGGAATGTCCGCCTACGTGAGTCAGACGAATGGGAACGTGGGATCAATAGGATTTTGGAGAGGATTCCAGCTCTCTCGCGTCATGACATTGATACGCTCTTTCAGAGGAGGTTTGCATTCTATTACGATGACCAGTGCATAGGAGTTACTCCTGTGCTTAGAGCCGATGAGGCTCCAATAGTTCATGGGTCAGAGAGATACCAGACAGTAGAGTCTATCCCCGTAAAAGTTACCTTCAATGTCGGCTCTGTTGAATACGGCCTCTTCAATCCCGGCATTATCGAGGGGCGTTCTGAGCCTCTAGATGGGATAGGGGGCCAGAGCGCTACAAGGGTCATGATATATGACGGCATCTTCAATGGCCTCTTCAGTCAAGGCGATACGCTGGAGGTCTCAGGTACTCTGCAGCAAGTCACCCCGCATGATGAGACTCTGGGAGAGTCGTTTCAGCTATTGGTGGGGTCGAAAAGTGGTGCAGGGCTTGAATATGTGCGGTTGAAACAGTGACGTTTTGCCTGCACTAGAATCGCAATTGTCTTAGGCAGAAAACAGGAACCGTGAGATGATGTCTGAAAGAATCCCATACTTATGTGTGCCAGCCAAGTTGGGAGAAGAAGTGAGGCGTATACTTCTCCTCCACGAAGTGCTTGACTCTGAGCACCGCATTATCTCAGAAGATGACAAGATATTCTTCCCACTCAGTGAGAGTCATCAGTTTAATCCATCTTCTGCCTTGGGATCGATAGAATACGCTATAGGTTACAGGGAGTTCCCTTCCTCCGCCAATAATCCTCGCACCTTGGCCGAATCTCTCAGAGAAGCCCTTACGTCGTCGGAATTGGAGATGCTTCCCCGTGCCTATGATCTGATTGGCGATATTGCTGTCCTTGAAATCCCAGAAGCTCTCTCAGCACACAAGTCTAGAATTGGAACAGCTTTCCTTGCTCTACACCGCAATTTTGTCACAGTACTGGGGAAGAAAGGCGCAATCTCCGGTACGATTCGTGTGAGAGAGTATGAACTGCTTGCGGGTGAAAACAAGACCGACACTATACACACTGAATATGGTTGTCGTATCGCGGTAGACCTTGCTGATGCCTATTTCAGTCCACGACTACTAGAGGAGCACAATCGGGTAGCCCAGCAAGTGCAAGAGGGCGAGGAGGTTGTTGATATGTTCACTGGAGTGGGGCCATTTGCTCTCCATATAGCTCGGAGAATAGACGCAAGGATTACTGCGGTTGATATCAACCCCGCAGCTATCAAGCTCCTGAAGAAGAGCATGCTCCTAAATCGTCTGGCTGGGTCAATAGTGCCTATGTCTTCTGATATCCGAGAGTTCGCGAGAACCTTTGAGAGTGGGGCGGCAGATCGCGTCATCATGAACCACCCTTCAGGGGCTGCGGACTTCATTCAAGAGGCATGTCATCTCCTCAAGAGAGGGGGCATCATGCACTACTATGAGTTCATGGGTGGAGATGACCCTGAGGGTGCTGTCATTGAGAAACTGCAAGGACTGGTGAAGATGTTCAGTCGAAAGGCGAGCGAGATTGGAATGGTTCGAAGGGTTCGTGATAGTGCACCTTACGAATATCAATTGGTTGTTGATGCTACTGTCGACTGATGAACATAAGTTCACATTGTAGTTGATTCTGAGGCTGCCTGAGTTTCTCAACAAGATCCCTCCTGATATCTGATGCAGCCTTGTCAGCACCAACCATTATAGTCCGCCCACATTCAAAATCGCTTGTGCGAGCTACCATGCTCATACTATCTTCGTAGGTCAGTCCGGGGCTCCCATGCCCTACAACCTCATCTGTCAAGCCATCTGCGGTGAGCCTCAGTCGGATTTCTGTGTCAGCACTCCTCACAAGTTCCTTTATGCCATTGTCCAGTGTCTTCAGAGTCAGCCCAGTTCTAACACCGATGATGCATGTACCCTGCCGCGTCAGAAAGTCCTGGCTTGTGAGTTCCAGCGTTGTCTTATGCTCTGCGACCACATTCCTGTGACCATATGCGATGAACGAGACTTGGCGCATGGTCTGCCGGACCTCTCAATGCTTTTATGACTGCATGCATATGGACATTCGGTCTTCATGCCCGAGGAAAAACTTCTGGAAGCTAAGGAGCATTTGATTGCAAGTCTGAAGTCCAGAGGCTACTTGGTGAGTCAGCAGGTCGAGAATGCACTGAGAGCAGTCCCTCGGGAAGAGTTTGTGCTCCCTGATAGCCAACGGTTGGCCTACCGTGACAGCCCGCTGCCCATTCTCCATGGTCAGACCATATCAGCTCCCCACATGTGCGTCATCATGTGTGAGGCACTCAAGCTTGAGGAAGGGATGAAAGTCCTTGAGGTCGGCGCTGGGTCAGGATATCATGCTGCACTCTGTGCAGAGATTGTTGCTCCAAAGGGCACATACAGTCTTGGGCATGTCTATACCCTTGAAATCGTTGAGGGCTTGATTGCATTTGCAGAAGAGAATCTTAGGAGAACAGATTATGACAGTAGCGTTACGCTGATTCACGGCGATGGGGGCCTAGGGCTTCCGGAACATGCTCCGTTCGATCGCATCTTCGTTGCTGCAGCAGCACCATCAATACCTCCGCCGTTGTTAGACCAGCTTGCGCTAGGAGGGATAATGCTCATTCCTGTCGGCTCTCCTGGATTCTATCAAGAGCTTATGTTGGTACTGAAGTCTAGTACGGGTGACATTGAGAAAAAGCGATGGGGCGGAGTCGCCTTTGTGCCACTAACTGGAGAGTATGGATACTGATCAGACTGCCATGTGCAGGGGAATGATAGTTAGAGTGATGGGGTCAGAGTCCTTGACCTTCAATGCCTTTCTGATGTTGACCGGAGCTATGAGTTCTAGGACATCCTCACTATGATGAGTCCGCTGGGCAATGACAACAGCAGCTTCTATCTTGTCATTTACCTTTGCTCTGTAGCAGATCACATCTCCAAATGTCCTCCCTTCGTAGGTGAATCCTGTCACAACATGTGGTGGTGAATGTTTCATTCTGTTGATAGCTTTCCTTCCTTCATCAGAACTCACTCTAACGTTCAGTGTACCCAGATATGGCTGGAATCCAAGTGCTTTCTTGAAACGGTCTGAATAGACCTCAACATAGTATGCTCCTTCCCCAATCCCGTCTATGACCACTCCTTGGATCTTTATCTCATCCTTTGGAGGTGCAAATGCAATCTCAAGGCCGCTAGACACATGGAGTAGTTGCTCCCTGCCTGTTTCTGTAATTCTCAACTGCATTCCATTTACTGTGTGCGTCCTGACAATGTATCCTAGGTCAACACACTCAGTTATTCGTCTGGATGCTGTCTGCTGGCTTAGACCCATTTCTTTTCCCAAGTCGCTTGTCTTCATCAGGATAACATCGTGTAATGCACCGTATTGGGCCAAGGTGTATAGTGTGAACCATATCTCGGGCTGAATCATCTTCAAATCTCTCTCCTCTTTTGCTCTTCTTCTCCCAGATGCTCTTCGAGTCCTCGAATCTCGTGCATCAACTTGTCTTGGCGTACAGCAGTTGTGACATCCGCGCGAGTCCTCTCTATGAGCGTTCGTGCGACATCAGATTTCCTGCGCAGGTCAGGGATAAGGGCATTGGGAAAGTCAAAGCTATTGAGCCCCTCGTAGATTGACTCCATCATAGCCAACAATGTAACTCCTTTTTCTGTCCGGCCATTCCTCAGGCTCTCAAGCACTGCTCTTCGAAGCTCCCCTACGGTATCTGCAAGGCCCGTCAGGTACTCCCTCGATGGGATGTCGTATTCCGCTGGGGGGACAGCCTCTCCTTTCTCTAAGATATGTAGTACATTTACGGCCTCGGCGAGCTCCTGATATGCGATGTTCAGAATGCGCAATTTGCCAATGAAGGCGCTCTTTGCCATCTCGGCATGGGCTTCAGAAACGATAGAATGTGCCTCCTCTACAAGCATGCGCGCGGCCTCAAAGTTGCCTCTGTGAGACATCTTTATGGATTCAGAGCATTTTCTTACAGCTCTCCTTGATAGCTGGAGTGCACTCTCTCTAATACCATCGTCGCGCTCTATTTCTTCCCTAATCGAGTCCAGAAACCCCTCAAGTTCCATTCTGTTTCACCTTCAACTATCACTCTAGTTTCTTAATTTGTTTGCTACGTGCCAATAGAACAACTCTGCTTTCAATCTGTTCATCTACAGGGTAATATCCTGTTAGTGCTGCGAGTTTCTCTGCGAATGCCCGTATCTCCCTGTGCGATGGCACATTTTCACTACTCAGCCTGCCTGTAGAGGCACCAAGGTGCATGTAGCCCTTGACTTCAACGAAGTCAGGCTCCCCGAGTGCAATCATGTCTGCATAGGAGCGTATGCCATGCATATTCCGTTCTGCAACCATTGTTAGCCTGTTCACAGTACGGCAGTCCAGAGACCTAAGTAACATCTGTGACTCCATGAGAAGGTCCCATGCATCCTTGATTCCTGGCCTCAGAAAGTGGGAGTGAGTCGCCTCATCTGGGGCTGCAAGGGTGATGTATAGCTGTGTGGGAAGACTAATCTCTGAGAGTACATCTGGTTGAGTTCCGTTTGTCACAAGAAATGAAGTCATACCTCTTCGATGCACCTCATCAATGAAATCGCTGAGAAATGGGTAGAGGCTGGGCTCGCCTGCCAATGAGATTGCCACATGCTTTGGGTCCCTTGCTTCAAGGTATCTTTCCTTTGGCACCTTGGCCCCTGCTGCTGGATTGAACCCTCCCAGTGATCTTATGTTCGCCTTCAGTACGGCATCCATTAGGTCGGATGGTGCTAGGACAGCGTTGTTGTTCACGCTAGTCTGATTCCAGCTCACGCCGATGTCCTTTGGTGTCACCCGCCAACAGAACTCACAGCTCTGTGTGCACTTGTCAACAACAGGGGTCATCTGGAGGCATCGATGGGACTTGATGCCATAGAACCTCTCCTTGTAGCAGGCTTCCCCATAGAGCAGGCTGTTCTTTTGCCACTGACATGCCTTATAGGCCCCTCTAGCACCAAGTATGTGATAGCCCTGCTTTTGGAGCTTGTTTCTTAGCTCGACTGGCATGTCTTCCTGCATTGCACTAATCACTGTCCCCACTTCTAGTTCTTCTTATCAGCATTTAGCAATGGCCCTCTGTCATTTCGTTGGTTCCAACCTCTTTCCTAGGTCCTCTTGATGGCTCCACGAGCCCGTTACAATCTTCTTTCTGGACAGTTCTCCAAGGATCTGCCTTGTTCTCCTGCTCAGTTTTCCGGCTGGCATGTCCGCCCATTCGCTACCGGGCAAGGGCATAAACACATGTCCATGAATCTTCGCCTTCTGACTGGCTAGTGCTTCACAAATCTCTATGCTTGCATCGACATCTTGATCTGTTTCACTCGGGAGTCCGAATATCATATCGACATGCGGAACGAACCCTGTGTCCTGAGCCATCGCGATAGCATCCAATCCCTGCTGCACTGAGTGCTGACGCCTGCAGAGGTCTAGGACTCGGTCACTGCCAGACTGCAGTCCAATCTGTATGGTCTTGTTGGCCACGTGGTTCCTGAACATGTGGAGCAGGTCCGAGGTCACAAACTCAGGTCTGACCTCTGAGGGGAACGATCCAAAGAACAGGTCCAGTCCTTCCAATGAGGTTGTCACCCTCAGTAGCCTCTCAAGCTTATCAGCCTCTACTTTTCTTCCTCTCCCTCCGTAGCTGAGTGCATTAGGCGATAAGAACCAAGCCCTCTTGAATCCTAGTCTTTCAACTGCCTCTCTTAGCCAATATATGATTGATTCAACGCTTCTGTGCCTGACAGTCCCACCCGTGAGAAAGGGTGTGGCGCAGAACTTACAGCGGAATGGGCATCCACGGGTGACTTCGACAGGACCGACGATATTTGCTCGGACTGCAAAGGGTGGGTAGTCGTCAAGGTCAATTGGTTTGAATGAACGCGGAGTTGGGAGACTCGCAGAGCCCTTCGAGACCACACCTTGGATAGTAGCCGGGTCCTTGTCGTTTGTAAGAGCCCAGAGGAGTTCTCTGAATGATGCCTCTCCCTCTCCAACCACTACATAATCAAAACCCATGTCCAAGAGCTCACTTGGTCGCGCACTAGCGTGCGGACCACCAGCCACCAGAGTAACCTTTCCCCCAAAACGAGCCCTTGTATCTTTGACTTCCCGTTCTACTCTTGTAACCTGTGTGCTCATCACTGAGTGGGCCACGACTACTTGTCCATGTTCAAGTTCTCTCTTTATAATTGCACGCGGCAGACTCAGAGGTGCATGGATACTTAGTGACACAAGTCTTGGGTCTGTTTCTATTGACCCTACTAGTGCAGCAAGGCTATATCGGGAGGACTTATGGGCTCTAAAGATAAGAGACTGTACTCCCAATGTCTACACTCGCACTAGTCTTATGCCATTCGCTCTGAAACGCCTGCTTTCGTGACGCTCATCACACGAATTTCTCCGCCTGACTGAACGTCTCTTGCAATACCAGCACGTACAGCTCTAATGGCTATCTCTTCAGCCTCTTTTACGGTGAGGTTGGGATTAAACTCTCTCTCAAGCACACCATAGGCAGTCCTATCTCCTGTGCCTGTAGCTGTGAACTCGTCAGGGATGAGAGAGCCTCCCATGTCCAGCGAGTAAAGGGCCGCTCCATCATCATCAAAACCCACAATGACAGTCTGAACATAGAGCGGTGAGGCTCGACGAGAGTATAAGGTGTTTGCCACCATCTTTGAGAGGGCCTTCACGGAGATGGGTTTCTTACGGTCGAGTTCGTAGAGCTTAATCTGTGCTTGGAGACGATTGACAAGCATCTGATAGTCTGAGGTCAGTCCTGCCGATGCGAGTACTATCGTATCTGTTAGCTTGAATGCTTTCACACCTTTTTCGCTAAGGACTAGGGTTCCCCAGCTTATCAGGGAGTCTGTAGCAACGACTGCTCCATCCGTACACTTGATTCCTACTACTGTTGCACCTGTTGGAAGGCTCATTTTTGGCCCATCCTCCTGCGGGCATCTTCTGGGATTACAGTGCTCCACACCCCTCAATCCTTTTAAAAGATATGACCTGTACACGGTGAAGCGAGCTCTGAGTTGTTTCCACTCAGCTATTAATATTCCTGCTTCAGGCTCCAATGTCCATACAACAGTGTCTAAAAGAAGTGCTATGGACCGGATGTAATTGAATGAGTGTGTATCCAGATTGAGTACTCTAAACCCTTTCAAGAGAATCCCAACAATAATGACTGCTGAGGAGATCTTGAAGTTCGCTCATAACAAGTCACTCAGGTTGAGTGTAAAGAGTTCCAAGATGATATCAAAGAATGAGCGCACGCGATTAAGAGAAATCTCAAGGTTTCAGGAGTTCTCAAACCAAGTAAAGGAGAAGCTCAGAGAGGCCGTGGAAGGCTTCCCGTCCCTCGACAGGCTCCACCCCTTTTACATTGAGCTTACTGACATACTTGTCGGACTGGATAGACTCAAACGCTCACTTGGTGCGATATACAACTGTATTCCGCCAATTGATGAAATCATTGGTACTCATATGCAGGCCCTCAAGCTGACTGATGACTACAGACAGATGAAGAGGACTCGTAGTGCCGGGAAGGGCCGAATAGCCTCAATTGTAAAGGCTACTGCGGAGAATCTAGACTTTGTTATAGCAGCTAAGAAGAAATTGTCACTCCTACCCGGAATCATACCAAACTCTCCCACAATAGTGTGTGCGGGCTTTCCAAATGTCGGGAAGTCAACACTGGTCAGACAGGTTTCTACGGCTGAACCTGAGATTGCTTTCTACCCGTTCACTACCAAGAAGGTGATCATGGGTCACCTGAAGGTGCTTGACCAGACAGTACAGATAGTCGACACTCCAGGACTCCTCGACAGACCAATGAGCAGCCGTAATGATATTGAGCGACAGGCAGTTACAGCTCTCAAGTATCTTGCACAAGTAATTGTCTTCATTATTGACCCGTCTGAAGCCTGTGGTTGGCCAGTCGATGAACAGGTGCATCTTCTCAGAGAGGTCCAGAAGTTGTTCCCTGTTACTCCTATCCTCATTGCTATCAACAAGCTGGATATCGTTCCTCCTGATAAGCTACAGGATGTCCGCCGATTGGTACCCGATGCTTATGAGATTGTGGCCTCCGAAGGCAAAGGTGTTGATGAGCTCCTAAAGGATGCAGTGGAGGAGGTAGACCTCAAGACACTTCAGGAGACAATTGATGAGCATGTTGCATCTCTATCGAGAAAGGAATCCGACTCCTCTGACGCCGAGTAGTCCCGGCTGTCCCCTCTGTCCCTGAAGACTTATCTCTAAGCCAAGGATTTGCTGTGCTACCCAGATATTGGTGGTGAGATGAGAGGTAATCTCACTGACACCTACCCTACTCTTGCCCTTTGCGAGCGCCATGTAGGGCACCAGCATATCACAGAGGTGTGAGTCGATTGGCTTCCCTGATGCTAGTTCTCTGATGAGGCCCTGTGCAGCCTCGTGTCCTACCCGTTCTGCACTCTTTCCTCTCTCGCCAAGACTATCTGAGCCCAGTCTGATGCCATCTGTTGACTCAGCCCACAGGACAATCCCACTGCCTGGGCCAAGATGTGGATCGCTGCTCTTGTCATATGACTCGCAGGCAATCTTCAGGACATTCAAGCCATTATTCTTCAGCGCCTTTTCTGCACTCCTCGCCTGCCGTTCTGCAACATGAGATGGGAGCCTGACACAGTGAGAGACCCCGGATATTCCCAGTAGTTTTCCAAACTCCAAGAGCGTGATAGGGGAGATTCCCTCAGAGGGAGTCACATCTACAGAGACCCTTCCTCCTCCTTTGGGATAGTGTCCTCGTCTTTGCTGCCTGATTTCTGGTCTTGGCCCCATTCTGTTGAGCATTGGGACAAACACTTCGCGTAGATAGTCGATTGGGGGGCTCCATGAAACATCGGTCCCTCCTCTTAGCTGAAACCTGACTGGACCGTCTGACAGGATGGCTGGCGGGAGGACTGCCTGCAGCACAAGGCCAATTGAGCCAGCTGTCCCAACATCATACTCAAACAGTCCAGAAGAGCGTCCAGTGGGAGTGAACTCAACTTCTGTGCTGCCTACCTCCAGTCCCCTGATCTTAGCATTTACAAGGTGCCCAGTCAGCTCAACCCCCGCCAAGTGCTGTCGTTTTAAGCCAGGCTGTGGCCTTCCAGAGCGAATCTTGGTGATCCTCACCGGCCGAAGTGTCAGTGCGGAGAGGGATATGGCGGTACGGAGTATTTGACCTCCTCCTTCTCCATACGAACCATCAATCTCTATCATGTCTTGCCAACCGTCTGATACAGAATTGATAGCCTCGTTAAGGGTTTTTTTCCCTTGCCCAAGCCTTATTTGGTCAATACAATCATGACTTGACCGATTGCAATGCGTTCAGTGTTCATCGGGAGGTTCCAACCAATTCATCTTGGGCACCTCCATACCATTAAGCAGATCCTTGACAAGAATGAAGAGCTCATTATTGTAGTTGGTAGCGCGCAGTATTCTCATACACCTAACAATCCATTCACAGGTGGTGAGCGTGTCATGCTCATCAAACGTGCCCTCATGGACGAAGGCATTTCCATGGACAAGGTCGATATTGTACCTGTCCCTGACATCAACATCAATCCCCTCTGGGTTGCTCATCTGAAGAGCTTCGTCCCCCCCTTCACCAAGGCCTATTCTCATAATGCTCTTGTCCAGCGGCTGCTCAAGGATGCAGGAGTCGAACTCGATGAAACTGCACTGCTTGAGCGTTCTTCCTATAGTGCGAATCATATTCGTGACCTTATCCGATGGAGCAATCCAGATTGGCAAACACTTGTGCCTAGTGGAGTTGTTGAACTGATGAAGAAGTATGAGCTAGACACACGAATTCGAGAGGTTGGCGATGCCACGACAAAGCGCTAGATTGTGCACAGTAGACTTTAAATAAGAAGGTACATGGACTCAATCTTGGTGAACGTCAATGCTAGGTGACTGCGTTCCGATTAACTAATCGTCTGATTCTATATCCTAGCCAAGGCTCTATTATTCAGAACGAACTCAGTGAGATGATAGTATGAACGGTAGTGATACTGACAAGGATACAAAACAGGCTATCTTCAACATAAGTAAGGCGACCAACTTCTCCGACTGGTACAGCGAGATCTGTAGAGTGGGCGAACTGGCTGACATCCGCTATAATGTGAAAGGCTTCACACCGTTCCTACCTTGGAGTGTCATGTCAATGGAACTCATGTTTGATTTCCTAGAGGCTGCTCTCCAGAGGAAGGGGCACCTGCCCATGCTCTTTCCCACGGTGATTCCTGAGGGGAATCTAGTCAAGGAGGCACAGCATGTCGAGGGCTTTACTCCTCAGGTCTTCTGGATCAAGGAGATTGGTGACGGTCAGATGCTGGAAGAGCCACTTGCGCTAAGGCCCACAAGTGAAACTGCAATATATCCATTGTACTCGCTCTGGGTTCGCAGTTGGCGCGACCTCCCTATGAAACGATATCAACGCTGTTCGGTGTTCAGGTCAGAGATCAAGAGCACGCGACCTTTTCTCAGAGGGCGTGAATTCCTTTGGATAGAGAGCCACAATGTCTTTGCTACCCATCAGGAGACTCTTGATCAGGTAATGGAAGACCTCGAGACCACAAAAGAAGTTGTGACTGGTGACTATGGGATCCCTGTCATGGTCTTCAAGAGGACTCAGTGGGACAAGTTTCCTGGGGGGCTGAACACCTACGCTGCTGACACGCTGATGCCTGATGGCAAGGTCATCCAGCTACCCTCCACCCATGACTTGGGGGACAACTTTGCCAAGGCCTTTGACATCAAGTATCTCAATGAAGCAAATGAAACCGTCTATGCATGGCAGACCTGCTATGGACCCGCGATATCTAGGATATACGGGGCTCTAATCTCCGTGCACGGCGACGACAAAGGTCTCAGGCTGCCTTACAAGCTTGCTCCCTATCAAGTAGTGATTATACCAATCTACAAGGACAAGACCAAGGACGAGGTCATGAAGTACTGTATGGGCATTAAGAAGGTTCTCAGTAAAGCTGGCATTCGTGTCTATCTTGATGATAGTGACCAGACTCCGGGCTGGAAATACAACTACTGGGAGATGAAGGGTGTACCCATTCGTATCGAAGCAGGTCCCCGTGACATCAAGGTGAAGAAGGTCGTTGTCCTTCGCAGGGATACGATGAAACGGCAGTCAGCAGAGTTGTCTGCGCTGAAGAAACATGTTCCTGCTCTCGGAAAGGAGATTGATAATCACCTGAGGACTATTGCTGAGTCTAAGTTCGAGGGATTGATAGTTGATGCCAAGACCATGGGTGGTATTGATGATGCCCTCAACCACGGCAAAATTGCACGGGCTGAGCTCTGTACCACCGAGATGGAAGGCATTGCATGTGCTGATGAGATCAAGGACAAGACCGGCGGCGAGATACGTGGTACTAGGATTGACGTAGACGAGGCTCCGGAAGGTGTCTGTGTTGTCTGTGGCAAACCTGCTCAAGAGGTAGTGTACGTTGCCCGGTCGTACTAGGCATTCATGTGGTCAAGGAGATAATATCTCCTGACTATATCTCTTTCTTCTTAAGTGATGGAGGGCTTCTCGGGACCCTGTCAGGAGCCACGTTACATGAAGGTACTTGTTCCATATCCAAACGAAACAGTGGACGTAATACGTCACGTCTTGGGCGATGCAGCAGAGGTAGTCGGCTCTGGAAGCTCTGCAGAAGAAATGATTGCCGCAGGTGCTGATGCTGACGTCGTTGCATCTTTTCGGGTCCCAGCAGAATATATCCATCAGGCCATCTCATTGAAGATGATCCAGTCACTCGGAGCTGGAATCGACAGGATTGAGCGCGAGGCAATTGCTGAGAGAAGTGACATGATAGTCTGCAACAATCATGCCAATGCCGAGGAGGTTGCTGAATATGCAATCATGTTGTTGTTTGCAGCGGCCAAGCATATTATCATCGCCGACCGCGAGATGAGAACTGGTGACTGGGGAATGAGGTGGGGTGGTCCACTACCGAATGTTGAGATCAGGGACAAGATTTGTCTAATCATTGGGCTGGGACACATCGGGAGCGAAATAGCGAAACGCCTGCGGGCATTCAATATGACTCTCTATGCTGCAACAAGATCCGGAACCTCAGAACATGCTAGTCTGGTTGACAGAGTGCTCTGTATCGATGACATTGAGCCATCTCTATGTGAGGCCGACTTCGTTATCCTCTCATTGCCTCTTACAGGAGACTCTGCTGGACTTGTCAACAAAGACTTTCTATCTATGATGAAGTCAACCTCAATCATTGTGAATATATCCCGTGGGGCGATTGTTGATGAGTCTGCTCTCTACGAGGCACTGAAGAACAAGACCATTGCGGCTGCCGGGCTTGATGTATGGTGGGACTATCCAGCAACCTGGGGCGGTTCGGGAAAGATGCCGTCAGAGAAATACCCCTACCACGAGCTGAACAACGTTGTGATATCCCCTCATCGTGCAGCATACTCTGAGAATATCGTGCGTGACCAGTTGCAGTTTGTGGGAGAGAACATTCTTAGGTTCATTCGAGGCGAAAAGCCGCTGAATCAGGTAGATATGTATCGGGGCTATTGATTTCGCGCTCTTATGCAATTTCTATCGGGGTTTTTCTACGTACCTCCACATACAGAGAGCCATAATGGACTTGAAGGGTGTCCATCATACTCATAGGGAGGCAGGTCCGATTCCTCAAAATGTCCAAGAGTCAAACCTATTAGGGCAACCGAACGACGAGACAGCAGCATGCTACTCAGGGGTAGATGTATTGAACATAGAAAGCATCTCTGATATCCCAGGTGTGGGTGAAAAAGTGCGTGCAGCACTTGTTGACCACTTTGGTTCAGAACCTGTCGCCCTCAAGGTCATCTTGGACTCGCGGGTAGACCTTGTTGCAGCAGTTCCTGGTATTGGCGCCAGACAAGCAGTCAATATTGTGAAGGCTGCCTATGAATCTCAGTTCGGCGTGAGCTCGAACATGATCCTACGGAGTCAGGACCTACGTAAGATCTACGAACGGGTCATTGATATCATCCGAGGCTATGCAAACACTGGCTATGCAAGAGATAAGCTATTTCTCTACTTTCCTCTTCCCCCTGAGCGACTTGATGAGATCACCAAGCGTCAGAGCTATTTCGCGAATGCCGCCGAAATAGCAAGAGACCTATCAAAAGAACAGAGAGAGACCCTCCGGACCAATCTGGCAATGATTCGGGGGCTCTACCGTAAGACTAAGCCGCGACGAATTGAGGGGAGAGTGGTCATCACCAATGATGAGAAGTCCTTCGACAAGCTGATCGCCGAGGGAGTCGAGCGGTGGTGTCCGGTCTACGCAATTTCAGAGGGCGAGAATGCTGCTGACTATGCACAGGGATATGACCTAGTCTTCTATATCTCACCGTATGGGCTGTATGACAGTTCTGTCGATATGCTCGACAACGTTGAACCACTTGGCAAGGACTGGGCTGTGGCCGACGTCTTACCTGAACTCACTATCGGATTCTATTCACGCAACTACCGTGTCATAGATGCGGCATGCAAGCTTGCTGGTGAGTTCGCAAAGCTTCCCAGCAATGAATCCATGAAAGAGTTCGCAGCGAACATTGATTTTGACGAACTGACGAAAGTCGGGACAATCCTGGCGAACTTGAATGAGGAAGGTGACATTGCCCAGGGAGTCGACCCTGAGCTAGATAGGTTCCGCAAAGCAGTAAAGACATTTCCCACTGCAATTGCGGAAACCGAGTCGTGGCTGAACGAGGAGATTACAACTCGGATCGCGAAGAGTCAGATTACTCTAGGAGGGCAACAGATAATCAGTATCCTTCAGTCTGCTGATATGGAAGGCGCGGACTCGGGTTCCCTGCGGAACATGCTACCTGCAGAAATCATCGAGACCTTCACTAATGCGGTCCAAGAGGCTGAGGAGAATCTGATTAAAGAGCTTGACCTGCTTCCACGTGAGGCTGACTGGGCAACAGGGATTGTCAGTGAGGAGATCGCTCTGCCTGTAAAACTGATGCTTACCCAAGTGAACGACTTGGAAGATAAGCTCAGACGCAAGTTCGCAGACAGGCAGTTCAAACTGATTAAGAAATATGCGGCCGACTTGGAGAAGTTACGGGAGTCCGTATCAAAGGCAGTCCAGACCCTCTTGGAACTTGACCTCTTCCTTGCGGTTGGTCTGTTCTCCGCAGACTATGACCTGAGGACACCAAATGTTTCTATGGAGTATAATGGGCTTGATGTAAAGGGTGCACGAAACATCTTCCTAGTGGAGAGCATGCTGAAAGGTAGTCATGGGGCTGTCCAGCCCATTGACTATGTTATTGGCGACGCTTCAGTCCATCCAAGCGGCACTGCAGGAGAGAACTGTGCTATTCTCTCCGGTGCAAATAGTGGTGGCAAGACTACCACTATCCAGACTCTAGCCCAGATTGCAACTCTGGGGCAGGCAGGTTTTCCCGTTCCTGCACAAGAAGCCCATCTCAGAGTCTTTGAAGAGATCTATTTCTTCTACAAGAGTCGGGGCATGGTCAGCGCAGGTGCATTCGAAACCACTCTGAAGCAGTTTGCTGATATTGTTGTATCTGAGAAGTCTAAGCTTGCTCTCTTTGATGAGGTCGAGGCAATTACTGAGCCTGGTAGTGCAGCGAACGTGATAGCTGGCCTGATTGAGATCCTACAGCGGGACCCGCACAGCTGTACAGTCATCTGCAGTCACCTTGCCAAGGAAATTCAAGAGGTCACCAGCGTTCCTGTCAGGATTGATGGGATTGAGGCAAGAGGACTTGATGAGAATCTCGATCTTATTGTTGACCGCACTCCGAAGTTTGGCATGCTAGCTAGGAGTACTCCTGAGCTCATTGTTGAGCGTCTCTCTAAACTCGCCAAGGGTAAGAAGAAAGAGGTCTATGACAGGATCCTTGAGAACTTGAGCAGAATACGAAAGTGAGTCCTCTCTGTGGTCGTGGTCCGTTGAAAGTGTTAGTCTTTGGTGACACACACATACCGGAACGACGGGACTCTATCCCTGCAGACTTCTTCAGTCATATCGAGCATGCCACCTATGACCTTGCCCTTATCACGGGTGACCTTGTGCAGGAGCGTGAGATGCGCAGAGCACTGCCTCCCCTACCACAATCTCTCATTGTGCGTGGAAACATGGACTATTCCACGAGTGCTTACAAGCATCATGAACAAGTACAACTGGATGCCTTCAATATCTTGCTCCTCCACGGTACCCAGCTCAGGCCGCGAGGAGATATCCCACAGCTCTGGGAGATTGCAGTCCATGTTGGGGCAGACATTGTAGTCCATGGTCATACCCATAGTGCAGCCATTGACTTATACCGGGACAAGCTCTTCCTGAATCCTGGAACAATATCTGGGGCAACAGGGGGATGGAGCGGCCGTCAAGATGCAAGTTTTATGGAACTTGAGATAACCGGGAATGGGCTTACAGTCAGACTGCACACGAGCGACTGGAATTTGTGGAAGACCTCTGAAGTGAAGTATACCAAGAAAGATAATGCCGTTCAACTGGGGGCTTAACGAAACTAACAGGTATCTTCCATGTATTGCCAAGGATCTGGGCTCAAGAGGCGAAGGTAGACGGCCTTTACGATTGTTGCCGCAAGATTGAGAGTTCTAGCCACCACCGCCCCCATCTTCCCTCCGGCTCCTGATTGTGTATACGCTTTTTCTATCTCTTCTTCAGGGTATATGTCCCGGGTAAATCTGATAGTCTTCAGGAACTGCTCCGTGGTCGTCACAACATTAGGATCCTTTTCGTTTCTCACATTCTCCAATGATGCAAGACAGCTTTTCCGGAGGCAGTCAGATATGATTCCCTGTAGTGTATCTGCAAGGCTCCGATTTGAAGCGCATGCAATTCCAATCCCCATCAACAAAATCCTAATCCTGTCAAGGACAACCCCAATGTGGATACTCACAGTCTTTTTTGTCCGCATTGATGCCCTCCAGTCATCATATCTATCATTGACTCTCTCAAGTTCAACGATATACTGTGACAGTCTGGTGAGATTGTTTGCCGGAATCAAAGGACACCAGACCTGTAGCATATTATCCTTGGCATCCTTGGATTGCATAGTATTGACGGCGCTCCTTGTATCTCGATCCCTTTGATATCCGCAGACCTTTCCTTTTGAAAATAGCTCGCCTGTAGCTGGCTCTGCTCATTTGCCTATTGAGAGGATTTCTTCACGCAATCGGGAGTGTCGTCCAGTATGCTATCAATTGATACAATATACCAGAAACCGTCAAACAATCAATTAGGTCTGGAATTATTCCTGCTATTTGCAATGAGGCCAATTCCGATGATACCAAGTACTATTGCATAGCCGGGGGTATTCTCGCCCAACGCACTTCCATTGAACATTAGGAAGGCTGCAATGAGAGCAATGGCAAGCCCGACGGCAAAGAGTGCTCTTCCACTATTGGTCATGTTCGATGTCACCTCTTCACATTACGGATGAATAGTATATAACAGACTGTGGGGAGAAAGTCCATAGCTCAAATGTGCACCAGTGCGAGCAAGTAAGTCCCAGGACTAATCTACGCTGGTCTTGGAGTGATTGCAATGGATTTAGACTCAAAGTATTCCATAGACAAAAAAGTCAAGTTCGGGCCTCTGACAATAATTGACATTCCAAACATAATTGAGGGCTGTAAGAAGGAGTGGCAAAACATCTCACTGACTAATGTCAACGACTGCGTTGTTCGACTAGGTGTTATCCACGGAGAGTTCCACTGGCATAAACACGGCGCAGAAGACGAGTTCTTCTATGTTGTAGATGGACTACTCATGATTGACCTAGAGGACAAGACGGTCGAGATAAAGCCAGGACAGGGATTCATGGTCAGTAGGGGCATCAGACATCGCACACGGGCTCCTGTCAGGACTGCGATCATGATGGTTGAAGGAAACACAGTGTCAGCTGTGGGCGACTAAATACATGATAGAAAAAGGGGAGGCCAAGTTGGCCTCCATGAATATCCTACTTCCTGACCTTCAAAGCAACTGCAATGAGTGCGACAGCAACAATTCCGCCCACAATGAGGAGTGTTGTTGTGTCAGACAGGGGTGTGCTGGACTCCGAGCTAATGCCTATGACAGGGTCGTAGACAAGCGTGTTATTGCCGAAGTATCCGAAAGCGAGGTACACTGACTCACCATTCTCGTTACCTATGCCTTCGCCATAGCTTGCCTTGACTTGCACTGAGTTCTGTGCCTGTAGGGAGAGAGCCTCGCTCTCGTAGTTCATATAGGCATTGTCAAAGTGGAACTGTGTACCAGTCTTGTGGAAACCAGTTGGAGTGCTTTCTGGCATGCTCTGACCGTGGCCGCTCTCTGCAATAGTATACTGGAGGACCAAGATTGAGGTGTTGTATGTCCAGTTCCACCCGTCGACGACAACATCAAACTTCAGTTGATTCGGGGTAGATGCGTAGAGGTGTACTCGGATCTGCACCATTACGTCGAAGTTGGAGAGATCTGGGAGATGGCTGTAGTCACCCATATTACCGCCAGGTCTGGGATCGTATTCCGAAGTGGATGTGAAGTTGAAGTTGACAGCAGTCACCACACCGTTCTCATTTAGAGTCTCGAATCCACTGAACTCCCATCCAGCTGTGGGGAGCATGAAGCGGGGACCAACGACAGAGTCAACTTGTCTTGTGAAGACGCCATCACTGTCGGTATCATTTGCTTCGAAGAGGCTGATGAATCGTACGTGGTAGTCAATGGAGTCATTGTTCGGGTCCCACCAGTGGAAATGTGGGGACTGATTAATCCCGACTACCATGACATTGAGGCTATCGGTACTCAGAGTTGCGATTCCTGCTGAATAGCTGTATTGCAAACCAGTGCTCTCTGCAGCAACAGCTGGGATTCCAATACCCAGCATTGCTACTGCGAGGACTGCGAATAGGGCCTTGTTGTGGCTCTTCATTTTATCACCAAGAAGTCCCGCGAATTTAGTTAATATAATGACTCTTAGAAATGGTGCATTGGAGTCGCTCGGAAAAGGCTCTATTATGGCCCCAAATCGGGCTTGAAGGTTTATGAATCATTGTAAATCTTGTAATTGTCCATCTACTGTATCTACAACCTGCAACATCACTCCTATGCAGAGCGCAGACCACTTGTTAGGTCATGTCTGACTTGAGCTAGTAGGGAGCCTGATAGTGAATTGAGTTTCAGATGTGTCAGAAAGCTCTATTGTCCCCCCATGTGATTCAATAATCATTCTTGCTAGGTAAAGGCCCAACATAATCTGCCTTGTTGGCGTCAGAAGGACTAGCAGAAGAAGCGGCGCCGCCGGGATTATGAGATGCTGTCCGTCATCTCATCTTCAACGGCCCTAAATCTCTCATCATAGTCCCTAGCGAGCTCCCTTCTGGAACTGGACAGCGCTGCCAGCTTACGCAGTGCATTGAGAAACGGCGTATTCTCTAGAGCCCAGCTGATGTCTATTTTCCTCCTCATTGACTTGTAAGCTCGGCGATATAGAGCCAATACAGAGACTCCGCTCAGCAGAACAAGAACAGTTATCACAGACACGGCTGGAAACTGTTGACTGAATGATGGGAAGAGTACATCAAGGAGGAGGGTTAAAACAACCCCACTCACACCTAGCACTGATAGAAGGACTCCCGTGAGCAACCACTTAATCAGCGAGTCCGCCTTCTTTTCTCGCTCTTCCTGCACAGTGGCAAACGCAACGATTTCTGAATTGTCTAGCGTTTTAACTTCGATTGTGTAGAGCCACAGTCGATGTTTACCTGTTGCATCTTGTACATCATAAGGGTCTCCCTGATTTTGATACTCCTTCAATTGTCTTAGTCTTCTCACCACAGCATCTCTATATTCTGAGCTGGCTCTCAGAACCTTCTCCAGTTCCTCACACTGCTGGTCCCGATAGAATGCTAACTCAGGTAAACTAGAAGCATCAACCTCCACTCTCATTCACTTCCACACCTAAACTCATGTTCAAGGGAAACCTGAATCTATATGAGCCTTGTCAGAGAGGAGTATTAGCAATTATGCCCTAAGAATAGTGAGTGGCGCCGCCGCGATAGTCAGTCATCTACTAGAAATTGCCTTGTCGTTGCACATTCCAGCTAAGTTCACTACAATTAGCGGAGTGTATAATCCTTCATCTATGCAGAGCAGCATTTTGCTAGTCGATTCCATAATATATTCCTCTCAAACAGCATGTAATTTCACGTAATGGATTTCATAGGTGCGTTCATGTTCTATGCAAATGAATATAGTATTGGTGAATATGTATCGAATAAGCCTTGCCGAAGGCAGGTTTACACAGAATTCGGAGGGACTGAGAATTCCATTATCATTAATGAAGCCACTCCTATGCGGTGCAGTGGAGGTGACTCGGGTGGCAAAACGCGAATCTAGAGACGAGGGGCAAGAATGGTTCATGCGGTTCTACGGGATCTTGAGAGGTCTGACTTTAAGCAAGGTTTCCTTCGGACTGAGAATCGAGCGTATCAACTCCACTACAAAGGTCTACTACACTACTTACGCGAAGGGCGAACGCACAATTGAACACCAGCTGGCAGTCTTGGAGCAGACCCTCAAGGCCAACCTTCCGGACTTCCGGTTCACGGTTCACACTAGCTTCGGTGCTCCTGAAATTGGTACTCCTTCTACTATGGCTTCCGGGTTTCTGCTTGGAGCACCACTGAGCGTCGAGAGTGATGGACAGCGCAGAGATGCACTCACCGCGGTATCAGAGATGATTCAGTCACTCGACAACGTTGTCTTTCAGGTCTTCGTTGAACCTCGAGAGTCCAAGGACTCGGAGATTCGCAGGGTTGAGTCGGAATACAGCCATGCCCTTGAGAACGCTGAGACCACCGTCACTGTACCACAGTCAGGGCTATTTGCCGGCAAGGAGCAGGCATCGAAGCGGAAGGTCAATGTCAGACTCGCGAGGAAAGCAGAACAACTGAGGAAACAGCTAGACCGACGGCGGAACCGATATCTCTGTGATGTCAGAGTGACGTCAGTCTGCTGGGGGATGATGAAGTCAGCTGTAAGGGCAGAGGCACTTAGGCCGCTGAGTATCCTGCAGGGCAGTGTAGTGCCTGCCGATGAAGAGGAGGACTTCAGTGTGAAGGCAAGCAAGAGCAAGAAGGACTTTGAGCGCCTGATCGCTGGACTGCCGGCAGGGAAGAGGACTACGTTATCTATCCCTGAGGCACTGATATATCTTATTCTCCCCGATTCCGATTTTGGGATACAAGTAGCAAAAAGATCCGAGTTCCACTCAAACCCCCAGAGGCTGAGGCCACAGGATGCCATCAGCCATGAAAGTGAAATCACGAACGGTCTGACTTTTGGTCGCATCCTAGATGACCGCGACAGCCCAGTAGAAGAACTCCGCCTGCCACGAGAGTACTTGGCAATGAGTGTGGGGG
>CAYPUO010000002.1:0-28047 GCA_964413775.1 uncultured archaeon | reverse complement strand
GTTCTAATATTGAGAGGGCAGAAGCATCTGGTCCTTGACGGTGTCGTGATTTGAGTTATGTCACAATCTTTTTATGGTTACCAAAGCGTTCAACCGCTGAGCCGGCGGATTCAGACTATCGGGACCATATCTGAAGTCTGACTGTTGCAAACTCACCTGCCAAGGGGTTCTGAGATAATGTATTCACTTGTCACAGTGCGTGATGTTGTACGCATTCCTCCAAACGAATTTGGTTCTCCACTTGAGATAGCTGCGCTCAGTCACCTCAGAAAGACATCAGAGAATGTGCTAGACCGTGATGTAGGACTCATGATTGCTGTAATTGGTATTGACAGCATAGGCCAAGGTCGTCTGATGCCCGGTGATGGAGCAACTTACCACTCTGTCCAATATCAAGTCTTAGTCTTCAAGCCTGTCCGTGGCGAGGTTGTCGAAGGGAATGTTGTGGAACTCATGGACTTTGGAGCATTCGTGCGTATGGGTCCGCTTGACGGCCTCTGTCATGTCAGCCAGATATGTGATGACTTTATTACTCAGGACTCAAAGGGTAATTCACTTCTCGGGAAGGAAACCGGCAGGACGCTATCAGAGGGAGATCAGGTCCGAGCAAGGATTACCTCCATAAGCTTCGAGTCAGGTAACCGTTCAGGGAAGTTGGGACTCACCATGAGACAGCCTTTCCTTGGAAAGATTGGTCCTGACGCATCTTGGGTTGACGAAGATGTCAAGGCTGCTCAAGGCGAAACAAAGAAGGAGAAGAAAAAAGAGTAGCATCCGGTGATCTCTTATGGCTAAACCCAAAGCTTGCCGCGACTGTCATTACCTGACTACCGAACCACAGTGCCCTAACTGCAAGAGCACGAACCTATCTACTTCTTATACGGGAGTAGTTGTCATACTGCCCGGCCGTGACCCGCACGATGACCCACGAAAGTCGTCATACATAGCCGAGAGACTGAACATAGACAAGCCAGGGAAATATGCGCTAAAGGTCAGATAGACTCACTCTATTATCATTTATTCGGCTGGGAATTTAGTTTTACTGAAAACTTTATTAGACAACCCCAAGTCGGCTGCCTGAACCCACTAATCTGGGACAATATCATCAAAGAGTGATGCCAATGAAACTCGAAATCTTAGAACAGACAGAGAACAAGACTCTAGCCAGAAAGGAGATCAGGTTCAAAGTAGACCATCAAGGAGGCACCACTCCAAGTCGGCTCGATATCCGGGACAAGATTGTCGCTCAGTTCAATGCGAGTATTCCAACAGTAATTGTCAGGTCATTAGAAACCAAATATGGCACAGGGATAACCGAGGGTATTGCACGAATCTATGAAAGCGAAGAGCAGTTGAAAAGAATCGAGCTTGCTCATGTCGTAAAGAGAAACGAGCCCAAGAAAAAGGCAAGCGAGGCTGAATAAATGTCACACAAGCTCTACAAGGTAGATTCCAAGACTGGAAAGGTCACATCCGTGAAGCGGACCTGCCCACGGTGCGAGAAGGGTACCTTTATGGCTGAGCATTTCAACCGCTATTCGTGCGGTCGTTGCGGCTATACCGAGTTCAAACGCAGAGAGAAATAGTCTGTGTTCTGGTCTTCCGTTGAGAAACGAGCGAATCATTCTCCCACAATCGCCATGACCCATCTTACGAAGATTAAGACTCCTACAATTGCAGTCAGGATGACATCTATTGTAAACATACCCGGGACATATACTTCTGCGGATGCTGCTATAATGAGGGCGATGGGAAACGTGATGATGAACGGTAGGGTCGTGACGGTCAATGAAACTTCTTCGCTCGAAACCATTGAGTTCACGAGCGATAGGATCCAGATAGCATAGATTGCTACAAGGAGTGCAAGTTCAAAGATCATGCAGCAGGTCACCTTCCAAGTTCGCACTCATTTTACCACGACATCCAATTTTAACTCAACGCACACAGAATGACCGTTGGTATGCTCTATTTGAGTCGCATGAAGTAATCCAGAATCTAAAAGACAAGGAAAGAGATTACAGTAGGAAACTGGGGATTTCTAGCTGTTGTATTCCAGAGTGCCATTTCTATCCCCAATGAGTAGAGGTTCCTACAGCGTTGATTTCTCAAGTTGCGTTGAAACAGCACTATGATTCTTGCTGACCAAAGAAAAGCCTTAAAACCCGCAAGGGCGATTTTTCATCAACAAATACTTGCATGGGCTACATCAAGCTCGCTTTTTCAAAACAGTGATTTGTTATAATAGCGGGTTGGGGAAGCCAGTCGGATATTGGACAGCAGTATCCGGGCCTAGTCTATCCCGCGGGGCTCATAAGGCGTTGCCTGAGAGCACCGCACGGGGACACCCCGAGATCGAAGGTTCGAATCCTTCACCCGCTACCATCCCTCACTCTCCATTAATCATATCTAGTACAAGGAAACAGTTTATCAATAATTGGGGCTACGATGCCACTGGTAGAGATGGGTAATCCAACCAAGCTAGTTCGAAAGTACCACCAGCTTTTAGATGACTTCAAGGCTGATTCTATGGTAATGGGCAGTGTGACGGGTTTCGATACACTGGACCCTGTGCCTCCAGAACGATTGACACGA
Organism: uncultured archaeon; assembly: GCA_964413775.1. GTDB lineage: Archaea > Asgardarchaeota > Thorarchaeia > Thorarchaeales > Thorarchaeaceae > MP5-2226. The sequence continues at coordinate 25,455 of CAYPUO010000002.1, read as the reverse complement.
GGTATGACTCTTGAAACCAGTGCTGGTTCGAAGTACATCAGCTTTTCAATAATCAAGCGGCCTCCCGTAGAGATAGGTGATTTTGTCTATGTTATAGGGAGAAACTACACTCCCATCAAGGACCAAATTCAAGCAATCATTATCTTCTCATCTCGCGAGAAGTGGGTATCTTTCTCCAAAGACCTGTTCATACGTCATAGAATGAGTAATGCCATTAGCTGGATAATATACGCATCTTCGTGTTTTATCGCGTATCTAATCATGGGACCCTTCAACTATGCATTATCCCAAATCTCGCTCATTTTGGCATTGACCGCGTGGCCCTTAAGTATCACTGTATCCCACCTTGCCGAAAGGTCTCAAATAGTCCATTGCAACTCCAGTGAATGGAAGATACTCATATCTGATGTCAAGGATATGTATGGTCTTGATATGGACGGTTGAGTTCACAAATGGTTTTCCTTCTACTATTTACCACTGCTTATTCCAAGGCTGTCTTTTGTGAGACTAATCGCTGAGAACGCTGGCGCCTGTACTCAATCTTGAAATGGCTGAGCAGTCTGTTCTCTAGTATCTGTTCCATCTGTCTTTCTTCTTATGGTCACTTGGTAGTCCTTGAAGAAGAGATATGCCGAGTATATCAAGAAGAGTACTCCTATCGGTATCAAAAACAGAAATCCAGAGCCCGCAAGAGGTGCCACAGGCGGGGGATATTGACTTGGATATTGAAACAACGTTAGGTAGTAGTACAACCAGATTGCAAGGTAGTTGAGTACAAGTCCTGCTACAATCAACGCAATTCCAATCACAGCATATTTCTTAGCTCGATTCAAACACGAATCCCCCTTGACACACCAACAGTCCATTCGTGAGCTTTTTAATCTACTTTTTTAATCGCAGATGGTTTCTCCAAATTGGTTTTTTCTACAGGATCTACTTCTAATCCTGATGTCCAGAGTTAATCAGTGCAGCGGTTTTCCTGGAGCCGCATAACCAGATGCTCTTATGCTATCAGCTGGCTTCAGGTCTATTCTGGCCTACTTGGTCTTCTTCTCCCACTTCTCCACAATCTCAGCGTACAGGTGATGGACGAAGTTCCTGTCAAACTCGTACTCCTCCTCTAACATGGCATCCAGTTCATCTCTGGTGAAGTAGTCCATCACAGGTCTGAAGAAGTGTTTATCCTCCTTGATTATATGCTTTGGATAGAAATCAGTGAGGTCTCTCATGCAACGAATGATTGTTTCAACTGCTCCCTCCTCGTTTCTGAGATAAGCCTCCTTGGCATTGAAGAGCTTCCCTGTTGTCTGTCTCGCCCATATGTGATCCTGAATCAGTTCATCCATCTTCTCCTGATGCTCCTTGGTAAGATTTCGCTTCCCAAGGTCGCGAAAGAGTATCTTCTCCTCCTTGCCATGATGACAGTGGTCTGCATAATGACGGATGAAGTCAACTCCCACATCAATGAACTGCGGGTCAACCTCCCCGCCAGTATCAATTCGTTCCATCTCGTCCTTCATCCGAGTAATCATTCGTTCGATGAGTCTGTGTTCAATCATCAACGGTCCAATAGGTAGTACCAAATTTCTTTCACCATGCAACATGATAATGACAATATAATAAACATAACACTACAACGAAGTTCATCCTATAGCAGTATTGTGGCCTCTCTTCTGCAATGCTTTGAATGCGCTGATAGATGACATACCTTGAGACCTGAAAATTGAGTCACTATTGGTACTGATTCTTGCACGGCCAGTTGCCTACACAGCTTCGTTCGCTGTGGCAACTCGTCTGTCTGTGACCATTTCCTCCCAGTCTATTGCCGATGAATAGTTGAAGTCTTGGATTCCTCTGTGTTTTCCGATCCATCGCCAGCAGGGAACACCACCACACGCCTCGAGTCTATATAGATTCGCATTTGTTGCACTGAACTTGACTTCTAGCAGGGTCCCGGTAGGTATCTCCTTGGCTATCTCATCAATATCCACCAAGTCGAGACACTCCTTTCCATCCTGGCCCGTTTTCCCCACTTGTGAGAGATAGTACCTGACAGACAGGCCACTGAGTGGGTCGTCTACAACTATGGCAACATGCGGCCTAGAGATTGGGTCCCATCTCCGAGGAAGTGCTGGATGTCTCATCAGAATATAGTCGCCGATGAATTCCATCTTCTCTGATAGAATCGATTGCATGATGATTCTCTCCATAAAAAGAACGCAAGATTCTGCATATAAGAGAGTGTTAGATAACAGGGATACCCAGCAGTGCATTCTAGCCAAGTAAAACGCCAAAATGGCGCCTCCTAGGAGAGAACCTCACAACCTCTCTGCATCACTAGATGGAATGCAGTATGTACATTCTTGGCATGCTTAACAAACGGTCACATTAGAGATAGGACGGTGTTTCAGTGGTCCGGAGAGGAGTCCGGGAAACCTATGACTAGTGGTCTTCCCTCGAAGATTGACTGAGCTACCTTTCGCCGAGCACTGGCAAGGAGCCGCCAGATGGTCCCTCTCGACACGCCCATCTTACTGCCAGCCTGTTCTTGATACAGCCCCTCGATATCTACCAGACGCAGCACCTCAGCCTCAGCCAAATCTAGATAGATCTCTTTCGAGTCTGATATAGGCTTGGGAGTCAATCGCCTTGCTTTAGGCTCAATGCCAATGCTGGGCTGTATGGGGAACCTTCCTCGGCCTCCGTGTCTTCTTCTGTGCATTGTCCATCAATTCCACTATTACAATTTGAAACCCCCATAATTACCTTTGCATTATCAAGGAGCAGAACGAAACCAAAGTCGACCAGTAGATTAAGAAATGGAATTACTGCCCCTAGGGACGACAATCGCGCATTGAGTATTGTTTATCTCTTAGAAATGACAAATGAACACAGTAGTCCTGGAGTGTTTTTGATGGGATTCAGTGTTGGAATAGTGGGAAAGCCTTCGTGTGGCAAGACCTCATTTACAAATGCAGCATGTATGACTGACTTTAAAGTGGGGAGCTATCCCTTCACGACAATAGCCGCAAATGTAGGTGTAACGCATGTCCGTACAAGATGTGCCTGTCGTGACTTTGATGTGAAGGACAATCCGAAGAACTCGATATGCATAGATGGCATCCGCCTAGTGCCGGTCAAGTTGATTGATGTTGCAGGTCTCGTCCCTGGTGCACACGAGGGTCGCGGAATGGGAAACCAGTTCCTAGATGATCTTCGTGAGGCTGACGTATTGATTCATATAGTTGATGCGAGTGGTGCGCTCGACTCAGATGGACAGGAGGTTGCAGCAGGCAGTCATGACCCCGTTGACGATGTCCGTTTTCTTGAAACAGAGCTTACTGAGTGGCTGTACAGCATCATAACAAAGGACTGGCGGCGAATCTCATCAAGAGTGCGGGCAGAGGGTGCAAGAATTGATGACCTTCTTCTGGTCAAGCTCTCGGGTCTTCAGATTACGCGTACACACATATTACAGGCCATCAGGTCCTCAGAGCTCAATGCATCAAATGTCGATAAATGGACGGATGATGAAATCAAGCACTTCGTTTCTGTTCTCAGGAGTGTGGCAAAGCCAATAATCATTGCTGCAAACAAGATTGATAGGCCTCATGCCGAGAAGAATCTAGAGAGGCTCCGTGAAGCTTTCCCTGACTACCTAGTCGTGCCAGTCAGTGCGTTGACAGAGAAAGTGCTCAAAGACCTTGATACGAAGGATATCATTAAGTACATACCCGGCGACGACGACTTTGAAATCCTCCAGCCAGACAAACTCAAGGAGCAAGAGATCACTCAGCTCGAAAAAATCAAGACTGACATTCTAAAGAAGTATGGAGGTTCTGGGGTCCAGAATCTGCTGAACAAGGCGGTCTTTGAGTTTCTGGATATGATTACAGTCTACCCGGTCCATGACGCAAATACTCTCACAGATAGTGACGGAAATGTGCTCCCAGATGTATTTCTTGTCCCCAAAGGGATAACTGCAAAAGAATTTGCAGGCGTGATTCATACAGACCTTATGGAGTCGTTTATCCACGCTATTGATGCCAGAACGAAAATGAAGATATCTGACAAGCACGAGCTGAAAGATAGAGATGTCATAAAAATCGTGAGTGCTAAGGGCTCGAAGTAGACTTCTTCACATGCTTTTCTAACGCGCTACTGGATATTCTCCAAGACTGACCACTAGATCAACATGAGGTGCTACTATTACTATCAAGAGAGCATGCTTGGAAACAATTCATTCTCTCATTGAGATATAAACACCTCTCAAAGGTTGGCTATTCTTCAGCAGGTTTTTGCCTGATGCGATACAATCCATGCACAGAAACCGGTCAGATTACAATATCTGACTTCTCTCAGTCTCACTGTCATACTCTACTCTGAAGAGAAGCATCTTCAAACACAGAGATGATTACAACGGAAATCTTCGAGTCACTGATATCTGCAAAGGAGCATGGACAGCAGCTAGCAAAGGGGGGGCCAGACACCATCAATCTACCAACGCGACTACCACGAGTATATTCTGCTAACAAGCCGTGAAACACCACCTCCTAGGGCTTTTCCTTTTCTCAAGTGGGTAGGACGAATACCCCGAGAAGGGGAAGAGTCTGAATGGGTCCCAATACTTGTCCGTTTAGATTCTATTACTCGGGCCAAGGAGGCCTGTGCTCTCTTCTACCTGCTCGGCTACGGGCCAATCATAGTCGAGTACCAGTCCCTAGGAATCTATGATCTCTTTCTGAAGGAAGATGACATTCCCCCAGGAGCATGGATTGTCCTCGAAACGGATGACGACTATGATCTGCATGAAATCCAGCCATCCCCGTTCTTCTACGATGAAGATGATGAAACAGAGTTTGAAGTCCCACTTGATAGCAAGTAATGCGCGGCGTCAGAGCTGTTCTCCGATGTTCCAGTACTGTGCATTAAGCGGCAGATAGGCAAACAGATTGGCTCTTGCAGGCTCAAAGCGTCCTTTCGCATCAAGCACTGAGTCATCTATGTGCACCGCTATGACTTCTGCTATGAAGAGATCGTGTACTCCTACTTCGACAATCTTCGTGGTCCGGCACTCAAGACTGATAATACACTCCTCAATCATTGGAGCATCGACCTTGGTTGCCGGAATAGGCGTTAGTCCACACTCTGAGAACTTGTCGTGGTCGCGACCAGACTTTGCTCCACAGAACTGGACACTCTCAAGCAAGTCACTCCCAGGGATATTGAGCACGAATTCTCCTGCTTCTTTGACTAGCTCATGACTATATCTCACCTTCCGAATCCCTACTGCTACGCTTGGTGGGTCACTACAGACATTAGCGGCCCAAGAAAGGGTAATGATGTTTGGCTTCTTCTTTCCTCTTACACTCAGTAGAACCGCAGGACAGGGCATAAGCGCTGTCATCGCTTTCATTTCTTTCTTCATAGATTGGATATAGGTCTCTCATAGTTAAGAAAATGTCGGGGCATGTTAGGCAATCTGACTCAAGTTGTTATGGGAGTGACAATAGGTCGCAACGCCAGACTTAAGTTAAAGATATGCAGGCCGAAGCTCAAATGTAGTCCCGAAGGATGAACGATGGCTCGCGTACTCATTGCTGACCCAGTTGCTGAGTCAGCTCTAAACAAGATGAAAGAGGCCGGTCTTGAGCTGGTCCTTAGAAATGCATCATCAGACGGTCCGATTGAGGCACAGATCAAGGGTTTCGATGGTGTTGTCGTTCGAAGTGCGACAAAAATCACAAAGAGCGTCATCGATGCCTCCGACAAGTTGAGGGTCATAGTCCGTGCTGGCGTGGGCCTTGATAATGTCGATAAAGAAGCTGCCAAGGAGCGTGGGATTCAAGTGATGAATACACCCGAAGCTCCCACAGTCAGTGTAGCCGAAATGGTCTTCTCACTCATGCTCTCACTTGCAAGGAATATCCCTAAGGGCGACAGTACGATGAAATCAGAGAAGTGGGAGAAGAAGAAACTTCAAGGTACCGAACTCTGGCAGAAGACTCTTGGTATCGTTGGCTTTGGTCGTATTGGTCAAGAGGTCGCTCAACGTGCAAATGCTTTCGGAATGACAGTCTTGGCATACGATGTCATCGATATCAAGAAGGCTTGCAAGGAGTGCGGTGCAATGAGCGTGTCGCTCGATGACATTCTTGCCAAGTCTGACTATATCTCTCTGCATGTACCTCTTCTGCCACAGACAAAGAATATGATTGGAACCAATCAGTTTGAGAAAATGAAGAAGACCGCCTTCATTATCAATACCTCTCGTGGTGGCGTCATAGACGAAACAGCACTACTCAAGGTACTGGACGAGAAACAGATTGCTGGTGCAGGTCTCGATGTGTATGAGAGCGAACCACCAGTGGATTGGGCACTTGTCAAGCATCCGAATACCGTTACTACTCCTCACCTTGCCTCATCAACCTCTGAGGCGCAGGATCGAATAGGTGACCTTACGGCTGAAAAAGTAATCCATGCCTTGGCAAAATAGTCGTTTTTCGATTATTGAGGCCAATCGCTACACCTTTAAGCAAACGGTTATGGCTGATGTGTGGCCTAGAGGATATCTAAGCCACACCATTTCCTTTGTTATAGCGGATCCGTCCGTAGGGATGTGGCCCATAGGGGCTGAACCATAAACAAAGCGAAGAACTCACGGCAAAGGATGAAATTACAGATGTCTGCATATAAGCGGATGAACGAAGAGTGGTTACAAGAGCAGCATGAGCGCTCTGAAATAGTAAGAAGTAGACTAATGGTCTGGAGAAAACAGGGAACAGTAGAACGGCTAGAACGGCCGACTCGCCTTGGCAGAGCACGTGCCTTGGGATTCAAGGCAAAACAGGGATACGTAATTGTGCGAATAAGGATTGGGAGAGGTCCAAGAGAGCGTCCTCGACCAAAGTCGGGAAGAAAGCCACGAAGCCTCGGTGTCAGGAAGTACACGCCCGGGAAGTCCCGAAGATGGATTGCTGAGGAGCGTGTCGGTAGGAAGTTCCCAAACTTACGAGTTCTCAACTCCTACTGGGTAGGTTCCGATCATCGTCATGCGTGGTACGAAGTGATACTAGTCGACCCCCATCATCCTGTTATCTACAGTGACCCAGAGATTAACTGGATTTGCGATTCGACACAGAAAGGTCGTCAGAGCCGAGGGCTTACTTCTGCGGGGAAACACAGCCGAGGCCTCAGAAACAAGGGTAAGGGTGCCGAGAAGGTCAGACCCAGCCGTGCTGCAAAGGCCAGTCCTGGAAAGTAGACCGGGATGTCACAGTCAGTCAGAGCAAGTGGAGTATGTGTTGACCGCATTGAGGTCAGGGCGTATTCCAGGGCCACCGAGGTCCCTGAGAGGGTAGAAGCAGCTCTTCTGAACCTATTCCCAGAGAGCATTCGAGAGCAAGTCGTCGTCACCGAAGAGATGGCCGAAGGGCATCTTCAGAACCCTATTATTGTCATCGGTGCAAGCGTTGCGCAGCCATCCCTCGCCGAGGTGACTCTACGGCTGATAATGTCAAGTCTCACAACAGGAGAACTTCAGCATATCATCAATACGATTGATAGACGACTTGATGCTGGCTGTACATTATTCCTTCGAGCTGATAAACAAGCAGCGTACCTTGGACACATAGAGCTGGCACAGAGTCCGGATGTTATTAGTATTCAAATACATATTAGGAAGTTCCCCAAGTGTGGACCTGCGGATGCAAAGGAGCTAATTCAGAGCTTCGTAGTCCCAACTGGAGAGCCATTGCCATGAGGTATGTAGATCTATGTGTGACTATTAAAAGACAAGAAGATATCAGACCCTACGCCGCAATGGCAGACACACTTGGATTCAGTGCATTGGCAGTGAGGGACCTTAATCCGAAGTGGTCGGTCGAGCACCCTAGCGTGTCCCTGTATTCCAGATTGAACCTGCGATCAAGACGCCTCGCCTCCCTGAAGAAGGAGACAGCCAAGCTCCGTAGGAACTTTACAGTCATAGCTATGCCTCTAGTTGGAGTTGAAACTGCAAACTGGGCTGCAGAGGATACAATGGTTGACCTGTTGACAATAAGCTCTGATGACAAGAGCAAGCTCAGGAAGACCACTGCAGGCTTGGCTGCTGACAATGGTACTGCTCTTGAAATATCTGTCAGGCCGCTACTGGAGTCCAGAGGCCTTGACAGATCCAAGGTGATAAAGATGATGAAGGAGAACCTCCAGATTGCTGTTCAGTCCGGGATGGATATCGTGCTTTCAAGTGACGCACACTCTCCCATCTCTATGAGATCACCGAGAGCGATGTATCATGTGGCTGTAGCATTGGGTCTAGAGCAGTCCATTGCTGATGCTGCAGTACAAGAGACTCCTGTTGCGATACTTGAACGAAATGTAGAGCGTCTACGCAAGACCCAGATTCTACCGGGGCTAACGATTGTTGGTGATGAAGAGTGAGACTAAATAGAAAACGCTACATTTCCTTTCAGCTACATCAAGATGGTCAAGCTGTTACTCTGCGCCAACTTAACAACGCAATCTGGAAGAGCATGCTCTCCCTCTTCGGAGAAGTCGCTGTTGCAGAGGCCCGATTTTATCTCAATGAATATGATGAAGCCGAGGGTGTCGGGTTTTTTCAGTGTAACTCATCTCAACTAGACAATGTGATAGCTGCAGTTGTCCTGCTGGACTCAGTAGAAAACACGAAAGTATGCTTTAGACCCATAAAGACCTCAGGCACAATCAAGGCTCTCCATCGGTCCTAACGATTCTGATCTCCAAGGGCTGTCCATTGTCCAGTAGGTACGCTCCATATTTCCACTCGCCCGTAGTCTTCGAGGCAACAATCCACACAACTGAATTCAGTCTCATATTTCTTAGGTCAGACTCTGATGGAACCGGCGGAGCAGGATGAGAGTGGAATATACAGACAAGCTCTTCACCTCTCTCCTCCGCTCTTACCAGCAGGTTGTACTGCTTGACGGGATCAACTGCAAAACTGGTCTTTGAGCCTGCAGAGTTTTCTAGGATTTCGACTGTATTGACAACAACCTGGTCATTCTCTTCAGTCCCAAACAGCAGTGCTACCGCCTCAAGCGGCAGAGAGTTCTCTGCGTGTGCAAGTAGCATTTCCATATGGGCGGCTTCTATCCTAAGAGAATACACCACAGTCGTTCATCTTCTAGAACTGCGATTTGACTGTCTCGAGGACAATACAAGTTTCTACTTCGCCCACACCGGGTGCCTTTCCAAGCCGAGTTTCAAGAAACGTCTTCAGGTGTGCTAGGTCATCTACTGTGACTTTGAGCATGACCCCGCATGCGCCATCTAGGAAGTATGCTTCTGTGACCTCATCATATCTCTTGACCTCTTCTGCAATCCTGGTCGCCTGTTTCATCTGTGCCTTGACCTTGACTATTGCGCTGATTTTCTTTCCCATCTTCAGAGGGTCTAGGACAACTGTGAATCGCTGAATGATTTTCTCTTTCTGCAGCCTCCGTACCCTACGCCGGATTGTCACTTCGGTCTTATCGACTCTCTTAGCGATGTCACTAAAGGATATTCGGCCATCTTCTTGGAGCATCTCAATAATGGTCCGGTCAATTTCGTCAAGGGTCAACTTTCCATCCTCGTTGGGAATATGTAGTACGATATCGTCGACTGGAGGATGACCTCCACATATACCTTTGGAAAGCGAACATACAAATCAATTTTTTGTACGATGTCGTAAATTCGATGCCCACCTATGTGACTACAAGATTTTCATGGGTTCACCAATGATTGCTTCGCTATGTTCCGACATTGTGGCCACAAGTTCTATGTGGTTGACAAGCATAGACGCACTTCTTATCTTTCGCTCTAGAAGTTCTTGTATCTGGAATATCCCTGAAGCATTGTTCATTAACACCTCTATCCGGACAGTCTTTTCTTCACCTTTCATTATCTTGACGCTCTCTATCGCAAGTGCAGATGTCGAATGGATATTCACTCGTCCAAGTTCGAAGGGTATACGTGCCCGTCCCTTTGTCATATCAAGAGCATCTGCAATGCCCACTACTCCAGCCTCAACCGTGCTCGGAGATATGAACTTGTCATGGGCAAGTATTGCATGCAGGATATGTCCTCGGAGATGTATGCGTTTATGGAGATCTGTTGGGTACACCTTCGCCAGTATGCGGTCGACGATTGGTGTCGCGAGCGTTACTGAGAAGACGTTATGGTTCTCTCGGTGGACTTCCATCCCGATATCATGTAGATAACACGCTATTGCCACTACTACTTGTGAGTCCTGAAATGTCCCTGTTTCCTCTTGCATCACTGTGGTCGGTACTTCTCTCGCTAAGGCATTGAGCAGTTCAATGCCATTCTTCGTTACAATCAGCGAATGGGTGTGACCGTGGTCAGAATAACCCATTCTGTCTATTGCCATCCTGTTCGTATCCTCAAGGATGGTCTGCACCTCTATATCCTTCTCTAGTTCGTCAAAGGCCTCAAGGCACAAGCTGTTGTCCTTGAAGAGCCTTCTTACTCTGTCTTTCAGTGTCTGTCTGTATTTTTGGGCTTTTGCCATTACTATAGCCCCCTCTTTATCCTGATAAACTCAAACATCTTCGTCCAATATTATCAATTTGGTTTTAATTAAGGCGATTGCCCTCTCTGTAGATATTCCGGTTATAATTCGGCAACCGCAATCCAGTGATATTACGTCACTAGTACTTGATCTTCGGTCTGTTCATTTGAGTCTGTTTTTTCTTGTATCTGTCTTCGCTGGTAGATGTAATAAAGGCTTACAATGAGGAGATAGGTGGTGTAGGCAAGTACTTCGAGCGCAGATGGATTACCATCGTATCCAAAGAGTGCTTTCGCAATACTACCAATCAATCCGTTCTCGTGTAGCAATGGATATGTTCCATCTGGTAGAAGAGGTGGATTGATATTCCACACTTCTAAGGGGCCAAACAGTAATAATCCGGCTTCTTGGAGTTCATGTATTCCATAAGCTACCATTCCTGCAGCGAAGAGTATCAGGAAAACGGATGTAACACTGAAGAATCTGCCTAAACTTATCCTTAGAGATCCTCGATAGATTGCCACTCCAATAACGAAGGCAACAGCAAGTCCAACTGCAACGCCAACGTACGTTTGAAAGGCATCTTCAAAAGCCAGAGCAATTGTGAAGAGTACCATTTCAACGCCTTCTCTCAAGACGAGTGCAAATGCAAGCAGGGCCAGTCCAATGCCGCCTCCTGCTATGGTCCGTTCAGCGAGCGAACTCCGAATCTCAGTCGATACCCCAGAACCCACCTTCCACATCCACAGGATCATCGTTGTCAACAAAACTGCCGCAACGATGGTAACTGCTCCCTCAAAGATGCTCAGAGAAACTCCTTCAAAGAATCCCCAAACGAGTCCTAGGACGACCCCTGCACCCATACTGGTCAAGAAAGCCATCCCAACGCCTGCAATCACATAGTTCTTGAGGTGCACCTTCTGAGTCTTCTTCAAGTAGGACAGTATGATTGATATGATCAGGGCTATTTCTATTCCCTCCCTCAAAGCAATTATAGCTGGTCCAACGAACATCTGGGTCACATCTTAACTATGGTGAATATATACTGTTTCAATTTAAACTATGGTGTATGGTGCACAAAATCGAGATGTCTTCTATCCTATTCAGAGTCCACCTACGCACCTTGAACAGATGAAACAGTTATGGCTTTCAGTCTGCCAAGTCTGAAACTCCGCTAGATCGGTTTTTCGTCCTCTTCACGTCCGGTCCTTATATTGAATGGGATGACTTTAGGAATAATACCAGCTGCTCTCGTCTGGTTCACCGGCCCTGATGTCATTCCAATAGAGCCTGAATCTCTCTCCAAGCCCGGTAGCGAAGGTCGTCGTATTACTCTAGTGTAGCCATAGAATAACAGACCAATGAAGACTCCTATCACGAGGAGGTCGAGTACAATCACACGATATCCCCAAGCTATATTCTCACCCGAACCGATATAACGATTCTCATCTTTCTCTATGCTACATATGAGATTAATCTGGGGCCAAGAGTTTCACGTGAATAGGATTAGACTCAGGACACTCGGTGGTGCACTAGTGAGAACCCGTCCCCATCAGCCAAACGATATCGGTCGTATTGTCAGTCTAGCAAATACCTACGCCTGCTTTGATGCTGAAGTTACCGATGCTAACTTTGCTCCTGCAGCTTCTTTTCCCGATGGTCTCATTGTTGCTGAGGAGGACGACAACATCGTCGGTTTTGTCTTTGGATATCTGAGAGATGTTCCGGGCGAAGTCCTTCACACCTGGAATGCAACAGAGGTAGCGCAGGTTGAACTGATTGCAGTCGAGCCTAGATATCGTCAGCACAATCTCGGAGAGAGCCTCCTGACTGGACTACTTAAGGTATTCAGTGAGTCGGGTGTTGATGTAGTACTCCTCCATTGTCCTGTTGGGGCTGAGGCTGCAAAGCATGTGTATGATAAACTTGGGTTCGAAGTCCGCGCGTATGCCATGTGGAAAAGGCTATGAAAGAGCTGGAGCTCGCTCACTGAATGAATCGTTTCATAAATACAGCTACTTCAAAATCAGTGATATCTCGGTTGGTGTAGTATGAGAGGTCAACCGCTCCAATCTCAAAACCCACCTTCCTGTAGAAGCGAATTGCTGGGACGTTAGTGTTCTGGGTTTCACAGACCATTACCCTACATCCCACTTCCTTGCTCGTGACTGCCATATGGTCCATTAGCTGCCTACCCAGTCCCCTACCTCTATGATCTCGGTCGATGTGGAACTCCCAGATCCACAGTGTCCTATTCCAGACCTGCCGTTCTGCAATAGCGATACCCACCAGTCGCTCACTGTCGTATACCCCCGCCGAGAGTCCTTGGCTGATCATTAGGTCATACCGTTCTTCATCTCCGCTGTCAGGTTTCCACTCCTTGCGATAGGGGGTTTCGAGATCATGCAGCTTCAAAGCGATTAAGGTTTCACTGTCGTCCTCGCTCTTGCTGACCCTATAGACTGCAGGAGAAGTATAGCCAGCAGACAGTTCACGAAAACGGACGGTGTCCAGATGGTGTAGAGGTCTAATCTCAATCATCACATCCACGCAGAGTGAAACCTACTCTGTTTGCTATAACGGTTTTGCGCTGACGACTACTGTCCTACAGGCTTTTGATTGATGTCTAATTCATCGAGAGTTGTTGTAGGTGCCCTCTAGTCCCGTATTCTGAGTACTTCTCCATCTGTAGCTCTAAGGATCTCTTCTGGAGTTATCCTTAGCAAATGGCGTTCACTGCCGCCGCCGCCCACAACCTCATCCTGCTCCATGACCTTTGTATCAACCAGTACCCGTGCCTCTCGTATCGAGACTGGTGGTGTCCCACCAACTTCGTATTCAGTCAGTTTCAGTGCCTTGTCAGGTGTGGCAAGGGGCGGTGGGTCAATCCCAAGCACCTGCCCGATACGTGTTGGACTTGCTCTATCTGTCCCCCTGACAATGGCCAAGATAGGTCTCCCCTCAGAACCGGTGAACACCATTGTCTTGATGAAGTTGCCAGGAGGCAGACCCAGTTCACTGGACGCCTCTGCAACAGAATGCACTCTACCCTTCATGTCCAGTATCTCAGCTCTGATCCCTGCCTCTTTGAGATACTCCTGAAGGTCGATGTTATCCACCCGCAAACATCTCCGGTGTATCCAGGGGAGTCCTTCCTAATAAGCTAAGAGAGTGTGCCAAGAGGGTTCGGATTCAGCCCTGTCTTCATCGTATCCCTGCTCCCTCATACCATATTGCTGAAATACCTTCAGGCTAGCTGACGACCATGTCATATGAAAAGGAGATTAAGATCTGGAGAAAGAGTCGAGAGAAGGACCTGAGTGAAGGTGTTATGATAGGGGACATACTGTGGTCTCCAGTCCCAGAATGTGAGCGCAAGGACCTGAAGCTAGACTTCTTTCCAATAGCCCCTGAGTTTAGATTTGAGGCCAAGCTGACTCTGTTAGAAACTAAGAAGGAGAGAGTCCTATCAAAGGCAGATGGCACACCAACGAGTCCATTTCTTGAGGCTGGCCATCTGGGGTTCATGTACAGAGGAGAAACTATCCGCCTGTTCTTTGTCTTTGACAAGCAGACAGACAGCTATTATATGGGTTTCAGGGACTCTACCTGCGGCAGCGAGAGTTATCCTAATGGGCGGCTGTTACTCATTGAGAGCATAGACCGGGACACCATCACTCTGGACTTCAATAAGGCATTTAATTTTGCCTGTGCCTACAATGAGACCCTCCCCTGTCCGGTGACCCCTCAGGAGAACTGGCTGGACTTTCCCATCAGGGCAGGAGAGAAGAGATATCACTGACCTTTAATCGCGATCTGAAGATTCTCAGAGTCTTATAGAGTTCGGTCCAATCTTCCGAATCTCATCGGCGAACTTGTTGATCTCGGTGGCGAACTTGTCACCCTCAGCCGCGGATACGAACACCATCTTCACTCTGTCCTTGTTCAGCCCCAGCTGGTCGACCAGCTCTCTCGCGAACCTGACCCTCCGTTCTGCCCCCAAGTTCCCAGTCTTATACGCGCAGTCGCCAGGGTGGCACCCGACAATCAGCACGCCATCTGCACCCTCCTGCAGCGCCTTCAGGATGAAATTTATGTCCAGCCTTGCCGTGCAGGGCATACGGATGATCCTCGCGCTGAGGTCGTACTGAAGCTTCATTGTTCCTGCGAGATCTGCCGCAGCATACATGCACTGCATCTGTCTTCTATCAATGTGCTTATATCGAATCATACACATACATACATGAGGACCATGTGATGGGGTACAAGACAATCTCTCTCTCTGAAGAGGCATATGAAGTGCTTCGAAAAGCGAAGCGAGAGAATGAGAGCTTCAGTCAGGTTGTAATGCGACTTGCCAATATGCGGTCGTTGAATGATTTTGTAGGGTGTATCCCTGATGCTTCGGTCATGAGTCTCTCCAAGGCTCTAGAGGTCTTCAGGAAGGAACGGGGAGAACTATGGGCGCGAAGCATGGAAGAACTGGTGAGTTGACAGATCAATGATAGCGGATTCAAGCTTCATCATAGACATCATGAGAAAATCAAAGGATGCACTTACAAAGCTGAAGGCTATCACAGATGGAGGCATCCCGCAGTACCTTACAACTCCAACAGTCATGGAGATTGCAGTTGGTATCTCATTGGCTCATCTTCCTGAGAAAGAGAGGGACCGCGTCAACACTATTTTAGGTGAGTTTCAGGTCTTCTCTCTGGATACAGTATCTGCATGGCGTGCAGGTCTTGAACTTGGTCGCCTGAGGAAAGAAGGCCTACTTGTGGACCCGATAGATGCCCAGATTGCCGGAATTGCACTACAGCATAACGAAGTGATTGTGACCGGAAATAGAGAGCATTTCGAACGTTTCAGAGGACTGCGTGTCGAGTCTTACTAATGGCCTGTCGGGTCTGGTCCAATCGTCCGAGCCTCATCGCGAGCTTCCTGTCCTCCGAAACGCATCTGTCCGGCATCTCCTTGAATGCCTGCGCTCGCACAGTCGCTTGGATGACATCCAACAATCAGCACCCTGCCCGCCCCCTCCTGCAGTGCCTTCAGGATGAAGTTGATGTCGAGTCTTGCCGTGCAGGGCATCCGGATGTTCTTCGAGGAAACATCGTACTGCAGCTTCATCGTCCCCGCTAGGTCGGATGCTGCGTACATACGCTGCACACTTTGAATGAACTTATATGTGTAATCGTGTATGATTACACAGATGATGAAGATGGGGTATAAGAACATCTCTCTTCGCGAAGATATCTACCTTCGTCTCAGAAAGGCAAAACGCGAAGGCGAATCATTCAATGAGGTCATAGAACGATTACTAGCACCAGACGATGATATCATTGATCTCTTTGGAACATTCTCGATGACAGATGAAGAGCGCGACATGTTCTTTGCTGAGCTCGATGAGATGTGGGGTGTTTGGAAACATTGATCTCTGTCTGTCTTGACACATCCTTCTTAATCGATTTCCTTCGTGGTGAGCCCAATACGCGTATCACATATCAGCGTCTACGATCGGAGGGTTACAGCTTTGCCACAACCACTATCACTGCCTTTGAGATCTTTAGAGGTGTAGATAAGAGAGGGCGTATCAAGGGTGAGGAAGAAGCCGTACGAAAGCTCCTTTCCAGACTAGCGGTCTGGAATCTCGACGTAGAAGCAGCCGAACGAGGAAGCAGAATCTACACAGAATTGGAACAAGCTGGTAATACCATTGGCATCAATGATTGCTTGGTTGCTGCTATCGCACTATCTAATGGCTGCCAAAATATAGTATCCGACGCCGTTCATTTCCAGAGAATTCTTGGCATCGAACAGATGTCCTATTAGATACATACTACAATCTGATGGGGTTCGGTCCGATCTTCCTGACCTCATCCGCGAACTTGGCAAGAGAATTCTGTTTACTATCTATATAGTTGCGACTAGCCCAGCAAATTGTAGTACAACAATCTATTTGGAACACTGATGCATATCTCAAGCAATCTGGAACAGTGCCCGCTCTTTCTCCTCGGACAGCTCATCAGCAAGATGCGGGAGATAGAGCTTCTTGAGGAGATAGCGCATCCTTGTTTCATCGAGTGCATAGAGGTCAGGATGTTTCCTGAGCACTATATTCCCCTCAAGTCTTGTGATGTAGTGTCCTGCAAGTCTGTCTTGGAACCTAGCGAAGATCTCCAGCACTCTCTCAATTGTCCTCCTGTTGAGGCCAGTGCGTTTCGAGAGCTCAAGGACAGAGAGCTCATCCTCAAGTTCAAGGGCATCGAGGACACAGTCAATGGCATCCTCAAGCTTCGTACGAGCATTCTGTTTGCTGCGCGCGCAGAGGATATCCCTTGCCTCCTCAGTCGTGAACTGCTTCTTCTCCTCTCCCTTGAAGAACTTCTCCTCGATGAACCACTCTCGGACTCGCTCAGGGAGCTTCGTGAGGTCCACCCTCAGCTCCACGATGATGAACTTCTTCCCTTTTCCTCCAAGGACCTCTATCCTGTTCGCACGGAAGTAGTCTTGCATTCTCATAGCGAGATTGAGTGAGCGATCTACCACTGCCCAGCTTAGTTCTATTTCTGAGGCAAGTTCTCCTACGGTTACTAGCACATCCACTTGTAGCTTGTCCAAGATTATCCTGAGGGCATCTTCAACCGAAGTCCGTTTCCTTTTCGACACCTACTGTCACCACATTACATGAGTGCTTAGCCGTGGATGCTAGTCCTGTTACTGGCAGTGGCATACACAAGCATAGCAGTGGCACAGCAATAGCATGACAAAGCATGGCAATAGCATACACAAGCATAGCACTGACATATAACTAGCAATAATAGTCACTAATAAACATTCTGTATCAATATAATAGCATGATAATAAATAATAATACACAACAAAGACAAGCTTTAAAAGAACTCAATGGGTACGGTTCATATGAACCTCTCCAACGAAGAACTCGATTTACTGGCCTGCCTATATCGAAAGAAAGTCATTGGAGCAAGCCATCGTCGAGTGGATTCCATTGCAGGTCTGTGTCATATTGAGGATAAGAAAGGTTTCAAGAAGACTCTCAGAAATCTTGCACGTAGTGGTTATCTCGGAGAGTATCACGGACCAAGCTATTCACTGACAAGAGAGGGTTTGGTAATTGCTATGCGATCGGATGAGGGTTGGTCAATACAAGATATCAATGAGAGTCTGAATCAAAATGATTCCTGACTACTCTCTATTTCTACAATCTAATCGGGTTCGGCCCAATCTTCCTGACTTCGTCAGCGAACTTGTTGACTTCAGTGGCAAACTTGTCGCCCTCAGCGGCTGATACGAACACCATCTTCACTCTGTCCTTGTTCAGCCCCAGCTGGTCGACCAATTCCCTCGCGAACCTCACTCGTCTCTCCGCTCCCAGGTTCCCGGTCTTGTAGGCACAGTCGCCAGGGTGGCACCCGACAATCAGCACCCCGTCCGCCCCCTCTTGCAGCGCCTTCAGGATGAAGTTGATGTCCAATCGGGCAGTACATGGCATGCGGATGATTCTCGCGCTGAGGTCGTACTGAAGCTTCATTGTTCCTGCGAGGTCTGCTGCAGCATACATGCACTGGTTGCATCCCAACACAATCACATTCATATCTTTAGGGGGCATGATTGACCATTCATCCTGAGTGAGTACGGCCAGTCCCATATGCAACATATAATCTTTGAGTCATTACCCTGTGATGTGCTCGGATGCATGCACCAATCTGTTGAATAATCCGACTACCTAGGGACTGGTCTTGTCCTCGGCTGCAACCACCAATCCGTTTCCAGTAGCCTTAGGAAGTGAGTGAACACCCCTCGATACTTTCAACTCCCGTGTTCCACCATTCTCGTGACACTCGTCACCGATTTGAGTTGGACACCACTCCAACTCATGTACACGAGATTTATCCGGACGATGTCCGGAAGTGGCTTCAGTCCGCTGCACAGCACTGCATTCATCCTCAGCGCCCCTAGGGGCATGAATAACGGCAGACGGGTCTTCCACGGTCTTTACCACGGCGGGATCGGTAGTGCTTTCAAACTCCTCAAGAGAAGCCTGTTTCTGGCACTCAGCCGCGGGCGGTCCTTTCGAGCCTGAGCAGTTCTGGGACCGTGAGGACTTTCCTTTAGAGCCGGAGCTCCTCCAGACCTTCAGGGTCGACCCGTCACTCTTGCGAGTGAAGAGCCAACGCCCTAGTCCTTTCTCATCTCTAAGTGAAGGGATGAGCGTAATTAAGCGCCTCGCAATATTGATGGCGCCGTTCTTGTCGGCATTAGAGCGATAGCCGCAGGTATGGCAGATGAAGAGGGACTGCTTCGGACGGATACCCCTGTGACCGCACTTGTGACAGGTAATAGAGGTCCAGAACTCACGAACGGGGATGAATCGAGAGTCCTTTCCAGAAACTGCCCAGCCGCACTGAGCGAGGGAGTGCTTGAGGGCATGGGATATCCTTGCAAAGGACCAGCGGCCCATCATCTTACGGAATCTCTTTCGCCTTCCACTCTTCCTTCCTGCACTGTTACGAATACCGGTCAGCTTGCCGATGGCAACATAGAGGTCGTACTTCTGTGACAGCTCTAGGATGTGGTCGGTGAGATGCCTTACGAGCACGCCATCATGGTCTTTGCTGATGTTCAGCCTCCGACCGCTCAACTCTCGAAGGCGCAAGGTAAGTCCGTCTATAGGCTGATTGTTGTTGTGCCTAATATCCATCTCCCTCTGGAGAGAGTCCACCATAGCGTCGTAATGCTCGATTTGCTTGACCTTCTCAGGCTGAGTGAAGTACTTGACATATCTCACTCGTTCCCTTGTCAGGACGACAGAGCAGACCGCCTTGTTAATCCCTAGGTCAATGCCCATTACAGCAGGGGGCTTTCCAGCAGAAGCAATTGCAGGCACGGTGATTCTAACAGAGAAGATGACCCACCATTTCTTTCTAGGGTCCTTCAGAATCCTAAGAGATGTTACCTTTCCCTCATGCAGTCGATTAAGGTGATAGGAAGAGGGCTTGAGGGGAATGAGCAGCCTATCATGGAACCAACCGTCCGTTCTTGCCGAGTCTAGTGAGTCCATGAGGTCCAACCAGTACTTGACACCTTGGTCAGGCGTGTAGAGAATCTTGAACCTGCGGGCGAATACATAGCGAGGAAGTTTCCTAGAGCGGTAGCCCTTACCCTTGAGTGGCTGCTTTCCTTTGAAACCCAAATAGGTGTTCCACATTGCGGTAGCTACTTGCCTACACTCCTGAAGCTCGTTCATAGAGATATTCGGGAATCTCTTCTTGATATCATGAAGGACATTGAGTCTGTTCTTACTGCTATCGGAAGACCTCTCAGCAGTAAGAGTCATCTTCTCCAGCAGACCACCATTGATCTTCTTCTTTCTCTTGCCGATAAGAAGTTCCTTTTCGTGACGCGCTATCACTCCAAGAAAGGCACGAATCACCCGTGAGTCACGACCTGTTATTCGTGTGAGTCTAGTCCTATCTCTCTCAGGCATCGACTCCCACTTAATCGGGACCTTTACACTGATGACGGCCTTTCCAGAGTCCAAGCACTTCACCACATGCTAATAAATTTCCGACCTGTTGTCAGTCGGAGAGAGTTCACTCATTCTCTTATTCGGAGGATGAATGATATTCTCCACCATTTTCTATACTCTAAGTACTAATAAATTTATGAAGGCTATTTGAACAAATAACGTGAATTGTTTTTCTAAATCAAAAAATTGCTATTTTATGGCAAAATACAATTACAAAATATCCGCGTCTTTATAAGTAGTTTTGCACAACTGCTCTCTATGGGCTCAGGGAGCAATTCTGATGAGGTCACGGAGTATCCGTACAACCCAGCTCGTGTGCTGGCCCAGGCCCAGCTCGCAGGGCTCTCATCCCTGTGCGACCTGTTTCGCGAACGAGTCCCGAAGGACATAGCATACCTGTACGAGAGCACACGCCAGCAGTGGACAGACGCACAAGCAGCATGGCAGCAGAGTAAGAGGGAGGGGCGGCCAGACTTCTCGTACATCACGAGGGTGGAGCGGCACCTCCACCGCAACTTCAACACGATGATCTGGGAAACCACCGCACGGTTCGGCAACAGGGAGTGGAAGCGGGTGAAGAGCGAGCGGGAAGGGCAGGTCGGTCCCATGAACAAGTACCTGAACATGGCTGGTGCTCAGCTCAGGAACTACGGCATGACACGGTTCCCATTCCCGGAGCCGGAGATAGTGGGGAGGAAGGGCAGACGGTACCTAGCAGTCTATGAAGACCCGATACACTACGGGCGGGTCGAGGTCAACCACACTACCATGCCGGAGCTCGACTTCGTGGACATGATACGGGCGCCAGTGTTCGAGCTTGCGAGGAAGTGCTTCATCAGCAATGTGCCCATGACAGAGGCAAGACGGTATGCCAATAGGCTGCTAAGGCGATTCTCGCCCTTCCTCAAGTACCTGTATACATCAGGCGAGTCAGGGAGGTGGGGGTTCAAGCGGAAGAGAAAGCGAAAGACTGGTGATGAGCCTCCTGATGCAGACCAGATACTCCGGGAGATCGTGCTCGAGGTGGAGGCGCTCTACGGCGGGACCATCGACAGACCCCCGCCACCGACTCATGCACTATCATCAGACTTCGAGGGGCTTGGCCTGCAGTACTTTCTCGATCAGGTCACTATACTGAGGTACCCGCAGGAGGAGGTTTCAGACTCAGAGTATGCCGAACATATTGTCCATGCGGACCTCCTCAAGGACCTGTGCCAGAGGCAGATACTGCGGGATGCCGATGCGAAGTGGATCTCACAGGAGGCGAGGCGGCGGGCACGGTGGTACGGCATCACGTGGCACAGGATGCTCACGAACGGTCTTCCGCAGCCTTTCTCGCTACGACGGGTCATCCTGGAAGGTGACGGCCTGCTCAAAGAGGGCGAGGGACAGCTCCTTGCTGCTGAGGTACCAGTCACGACGGAGCTCGGTGAGGGGCGGGCTGACCTAGTGGTGTTCAACAGAGAGGTGACTAGGACATCGGCAGGGAAAGGAGAGGTCGCTCGCTTGAGGCCGGTCGCAGTCTTCGATATCAAGACCAAGAGCGCCTTCAACTGGTCCATCGAGGAGGATGCCAAGGAGTCAAAGAAACATGGCGACGTCACAGTGCCTGCTTTCATGATACGACGCCGGTCACTGACTGAGAGAGAGTGGACGCAGGTCATCCAGACTACTCCTGACAAGAAGGGAGAGGAGCAGCTCACCCTCTATGCAGAGGCACTGAAACGGGAGTATGTACAGCTGACAGGTGGCACTGACAAAACTCCACTTGTCAAAGGGACAATAGTCGTGGATGCTGGTCAGAAGGCCTCTCTGATTCAGAGCAGGCTGAGAGAACTTGTCCTCGCTCTATGTGACAACCTCTCTACTATCCCAAGGAAGCGACTCGGCCAACGGTCGCTCGCTCGACTAGATGATGAGGCCTCGGAGTGGCTCCGCTTGGCTGTAGTCGTAGAGCCTGTCACATCTGCGCAGCAGGGTGCTCTAGCTCTCCACGAACTGAGGCCAGCAGACAGTCAGTTGGAATCGGTTGATGATACCAAGTCGAAGGACATCATCCTCTATCTCAGCGCAAGAGCGAACACAAGATCAGGCCCGACAGCCGCATGGATTGCGCAATTCTGGCATGGTCTTGAGTACATCCGTCAGTCCACCAAACCATCTGATAGGGTTCTCTGGCTGGATCTAAACGGTGACTTCTCATCAGAGAATCTGGCAAGGACGAGGCTCTACATCTCAGAACACCCGTGGGCGACCCAGAATCTCTGGGACCGCATAGAATGGATGGATGTGTCTCAGCTTGTGGAGTCGGTGCTCTATCGTGGAGGGCATCTTGAGGAGTTCAGTACAGCAGTATCATCAACGGTTGGGCATTTGGCGACTGCACTTATCGTGGTCAGTGGCTGGGAGGACATTGAAGAGTCCACACCTCAGCATCTGGCTGCTGCACTCAGGCAGATCCATCAACATCTCGTACGGTCTGTATCTGGCTCTGGTGCTACCGTCCTCTGGTTCGCCAGTCCAAGTATTGATGAAACCACGTCCTCTATCTATCAGGGTCACAGGCTCCGAAGTCCGAATGCAGGCACACCATTCGAGGGAAAGGTACGAGAGGTCATCTGGAACCTGCCAGTGAAACCATATGCATTTGGACAGTTGACCCCTCTCCTTGATGACCTGAGAGTAATCATTTATGAGAGCGAGGGTTCGTTCCAGACTGGACTGGTCCAAGTACCCTGCCTAAGGGGCTGGTCATCACGGTTCTGGACGCAGAGGAGAGCAGAGAGTAGAACTCCGCAACGGAGAGGTCGAATACCCCTAGAGGCTGAGGATGTGCTCAAGAGTGAGTATCTCACAGACGACCTTGTGCAGTCCGCATTAGGACTCTTGTCGCATCAGGAAGTCAAAACCGAGGCCTCAGACCATCCGGTCAACGTTGGCATAGAAGTGCAACCTCCGAGAGATATCAGCCAGCCCATCGTTCCACTACTGACATACCGACCCAAGAGAAGAAAAACAAGGGCGGGTGAGGGCTATGTTGCATCACCAGTTACAGTACCTAAGATTACTCATCCTCGTGGATATCGAGAGCAACAAGTGAAGGCAGACGAAATCAAGGTCACAAGTCGTTCGCCTCGAATATCATCGCTCAAGATGGTGGGACTCGGCTACGAAGAGGTCTACCATACAGAGATAAAGCGAGTCAAGGAAACTCTTGACTTCCTCACTGACCTCGACTACGAGAACCACGTCGCAGGTCCTTGGTACGAGTTTCTCGCTTCACTAGGTGACATCATCGAGGGTATGGAGGGGTTCATACCAGAAACGCACCTACTCTCAAGGTTCCTCGAATCTCACCCTGTGTCCAGTGACGTATGGGAGTCGCTTCTCTGGACGAGGGAGAGAGTGCTACTTGAGGGTGTTAATCCGAAGTCAAGGCGGTTACTTGAAACTGTTCTATCTCAAGATTCTCATATCCTTGCGGATACTGGGACGTATCTTGTGCTTCAGCTACTTGCACTGACCAAGGTCTATCCATCACTAGACCAGCGAGGGACTAGTGCGCTCTGGGAAGATGTAAAGCCCTGGTACTTGATGCAGCTCGGGCTTCATTCAGACAGAACGAGTCGGTTCAGTGTAAAGAGTGTCTGGAGGAGGCTTTGTCGAAGAGTCGAGTATCTTCTGAGCGATGAAACACGCACTTCTGTGGCCGCGATGGGCAAAGTGATGATTGTCGAGGCACCTGAGAACCTCAACGACTTCTGGCTGATTATTGAGGACCCAAATAACACTGACAGGCTCTTGAGTGGGGTCTGGCGGGGCATGAGTTCCTTCTCACCCGATGAAAAGATGCACTGGGGGCTTGTCAGACACGACGACATTGCAGCCAGCGTTTCTGCATGCCGAGATCCCTCTGAAGAATACGAGGTCATGATAATACGTGATGCTAGCAATGACTATCTCTGGATACGCGAAGAAACCGAGTGGCAGCTCCTTGGCAGAGTTGAACTTGTACGACGTAGCGGTCAACTGACAGATATCCGTGGCATTAAGACGGCTCAAGCACCTGCCGGCTATATGGAGCATCCTATAGATCAAGATGATTTCCAACATGAACTGGGCCCTCGCATACGAAGCAAATTCGACATGATTCAGGAGAAGGCTGAGAAGAGAATCCCAGTCAAAATCGATTTAGCTGTCGATAGATATGACTTCGTTATTTCGTTACGTGAGAAGTTTGAGTTAGTCGAGGAAATCAGACTTCGGCAGACTCCAGACCTTCTCCGTTTTCTACGTGGCCCTCTGGTCGGATACATGCAATCACCTGAGTTCGAGGTCTACAAAGAGTTCTACACTTGGAATCACTACGAAGACATTGAATATGGAGAACTCGAGGTAGTCCGTCCTTTTGTTGAGAAGAGGAAACCATTCCCCGGATTCCATCTCTCTTTACCTACAAGCGCAATAGATCTCTCATCTCTCAAGATGGAGGATTTGAGGATAGAAGTGACACATGATGAGTCTGTGTGTCCATTATCTCTAGGAGAAACCCTTAGTCATGGCTCTTGTTGGATGGTTCATGTAAGTAATGTAAGCGACAGACTGGTAATGGAGAGCCTGAACAAGGCGATGAGTGACTTGGACATTTTCAGGCTGTATTCTGCAGGAGAAGTCATACTGGGAAACACACGATACCAGCTCCAAATCGAATTTAGTCCTGATCCAGTGACAAGAGATGGCGTTGTATTCCGCGAGAGTAGCAGAATAGCTTGGCTTCTGGGGCTGAAACGGCTTCCAGTTGGGACATATTTAGAGATGGATAAGGAGAAACTTGTCTGTTCCTTGCTGAAGCATCGAAATGAGGTTCAATTCATCATACGCTCCGATAAGACTGATGATAGGCTATATTCCTGGCTGCTCTTCAAAACGGACTCAAAAGTCGGTGAAATGGAAATACTAGAAGCAATAAACCAGATATTCGAGGGGATCGCGGAATCCTATTTTACTGATGACCGACACATTGAAGATGTTGTATCGAACTATGACGGCTTCTTGGCTGACCTAAAGGAGGAGATCAGAAGTATCAAGGGGCGTAAATCCTGATGAGCGATCTGCTGTTCTCCTCGCCCTTCAACTCCCGTGTTCCACCATTCTCGTGACGCTCGTCACCGATTAGGGTACGATCAAGGTAGTTTAGCAGGAGCGATTACCCTACAAGGCCAAGAATCGCATTTAGGATTTCAACGAATTCATGTTTTTGATTTCCTTGTTCATCTGTATAGGAATCACATTCAAGAATCTCTTCGGATGTCATATCTCGGATTAATTTGTAGACGTTATCACCAAACAA
>CAYPUO010000001.1:0-43776 GCA_964413775.1 uncultured archaeon | reverse complement strand
CATCAGGCGACAGGACGGCAGAAGTCAGGGGCAGTACGGCGGGGTTGTTCAGTTAACGAGCAGCCCCGCTTTACTTTTGTTCAATACAGTTCAGCTTTGTTCAGCGCATCTGGTAAGCCACGTCCAGACGCCAGCATATCTCAGCATGAGCAGTTGACAACGGCAACAGAATACAGATGAAGGAGGTATGCTATGGCAGAGGTCAGAACGAAAGAGCAGTATGATGCTGCTGCGGACTTGGCGGAGGTCGAGTTCAAAGAGCTAATCGAGCAGATAAATACTATGGATGGGCGTCCTTCACTCGAGGCTATCGCAGACTGGTGGCTCAGGTGGAGAGACGAAGCAGGTCACAAGCGACTGGGGCGGATACTTCTAAAGCATGGTAAAGCTACTCCAGTTGACCAGTATCAAATCGAGTCAGACACAGAAGGTTAGCCCCACGCTGGCGTCTGGTAGCTGAACAGAACTGACTAAGGTAGGTGAATCATGGGTAAGAAGGGTCATGTGAAGTGCAGCAAGTGCAAGCAGTGGGTGCCTTGGACTTCGGTTGTGTATGAGCAGGGCAAGCCCATCTGCGACATCTGTATCAAGTCATAAGGAGGTAGCTATGGAGAACTACGAGTTGGAACGGCAAGTCAACGACCTGAAGCGGAAGGTGGAGGATTTGGAGTATGACATCAGAACTACACGCCAAGAACTGGAGAGTCGTATTGAGTCCTTACGCCATGACCTCAGGCAAAAGGCAGACCACTATCATTCACACGATTAACTCCAGTGTTCTGGGGGGTTGACAACGGCAACCAAAGGTGGTATAATATAATCAGAACATGGGGAAAGGAGGTGAGCCAGGTGAGAGTATTCAAGCGAGCCTTGACGCTACATCAGTCGGACGCCTGCACTCAGGCAGAGCATCCTCGATGCACCTGCCGATGCGGTGGACTTCTGCATGGCGCAGACCACAAGACCTATGCTGAGATTGAACACCAGATAATAGAACGTGATGGCTCAATCACAGAAGACCAGGTGGCAGATATCATCGCATTTCTGAAAGGAGAGGACTAATGGGAACTAACACACCAGCAGTTAGGGAGCATGACTTCCCAATCACTGAACCTTACAAGCCACCAAAGGCTTTGCCTGAGGTCAGCCCCGATAGGATAGTGCAACCGATGAAGCCTGTGCCTGCTCGAGAGCCTGTCCCTGTCAGAAGGGAAGGTGCTGATGGATAGCTCGGACTTCCCTACTTGGCAGCAGATTGAGACTGAGTACAAGGCAGCACGGTTTCAACTGGAGCAGCTACTCAAAGAGGGTGGCACTATCCAGCAGCAGACCGAGCAGCTTATCCTGAATCTGGATGCTCACTATGACCTACTCAAGGGCAGGGTGGAAAGGTCTGTCAGTCTCAAGTACAGCTTGGCAGGTCCTATTCCTCCAGCCATAGACCGCAGGAAACTACAAGGCATAATAGCTTACAGAGCATGGACTATGAAAGTCAAGGGCGCACTCAGTCCGAGCATCACTTGGTCTGAGGACGCTTGGTCTGGGGAAGTAGCATTTGCTGACGAGATACCCAGACGAGACAACTGGCATGGACTCCACGCTACCCGCTTGGAATACTGGAAGAAGAACACATATGGAGACTTCGTGTCAGGTCTGATAGACTGCTACGGCTCAGTCATAGAGCATGAAGACGGAGTGGTTCGGGCAGAGTGTGCAAGAATCCTACTCATCCTCATTACCCTCACCGACCAGAGCCAGTCCCTTCTCCTACTCACAGGCGTATATGAGGCACTCCGCTGGAGATACCCCAATGTGCCTGTCTATGTGGTGAGTCCATATCAGAAAGACTTAATGCTATGGAGGGAGGTATTGACGAACTATGGAGCAATATAGCAAGGAGCAGCTTGACTACAAGAAGCACGTTATGAAAGTGTATATGCCTGATTGCACAGTGTTCTATGATATGCTTACTGGCAACCAGATAATAACACACATGAACTGCAAGCCTGAGGAAACTGATAAGGAAGATGTATTCAGCGGATTCAACTGTTTGGCTGGTACTGAATATGAGGACTTCATACACTACGAGAACTTCCTACGCATCCATGACTTCCTCAAGATGGGGCTTCCTTGGCGGAGCATTAACTGATGGCACAGAAGCAACAGCGCAGGCGTAGCAACCTATCCAACGAGAAATCAAGGCTCAAGTATTTCCTCTGGATGATGATACAGAAGTACCAGCCCAACTGCTGGCTCTGCGGTAAGCCCTTCAAGTATGCTGATGTCCTGCCCCCACGAGGCACGGACAATCTTACAGAACACCACAAGGACGGAGACCATATGAACATGAGATTAGAGAACCGATGCCTGGTGCATCGTGTCTGTCATAAGTCCCATCACACTAAGGATAATATCAATAAGGATAAGACATGAACACTTACGATAAGCTACAACTGACCCTGCTAGTATTCGCCATGATTCTCTGCTATGTGATAGGCATAGTAACAGGGTATATACTATGAATGAGATACTCTACTACAACAGTAGCTTCACTCACCTGATGGAGTTGTATGGTAATGAACGCTACTCCGACATCTGGACTTACAATCAGGCTTGGGCTTCTGGCGTAAGGCAGTGGAACGCTGGCAACTGGGATGAAGCAGCCAAGTTCCTTGGTCGGCTGCGTCAGGAAATATATCGCATACATCTTGACCTGTATCCAGAAGACCCACTCTGGTATAAAAGGAGGGACGCCAGTGAAGACAAATGACAGTCAGCACAAGAAGCTGATTAAACTTGCAGGCTTCCATGCCAGTAATGGATGCCATGTCTGCGCAAGACACGAAGCCTTCTGCGCAGGTAGAGTGCCTTATAAGCACATCAATCCTAACAACCTGCTCAAGCACCTGACTGCAAAGCATGGCTACCAGCCTCGCAAGTGGTGGCGATTCTGGAAATAAAGGAGGACATATGCCAATCGGTAAAGTGACTGCCATTAAGCAGTACATGGGAACTGAGAAGCCTGTTGAGTTTGACGAGCTAAAGGAGCTAATGCAGCAGGACAGACCAGGCTATGACTGGAAGGCTGCTGAGTGCGCCAAGCAACTCGGAGAGGAACTCAAGGAAATGGGTGCATGAACGACTACGACAAGGCTATTGCAGACTTACAGGAGCTAATAGACGATAAGCCTCCACAAGTATACATCGCCCTACCCTTATCGGATATGAGCAGTATGCGTAGCCTCCCCGACAACTCGGAAGTTCATATCCCTGAGTTCATATCAGGCTCATGGTGGTGGGCAGGTGACCTGCTCAAGTGCCACCGAAAGATAGGCAGCGGACAACTCAATACAGTCCATGCGAAGAACTGGAATCAGCTAACCTGCCCCGACTGCTTATCCGAGCATACCTGTGAAGTTACCATGCCTGCTGGCTATGCTGTGCAATACTGCTCTGAGTGTGGTCTCCAGTGGCAGGCATACATGGCATGGTGTCCTGAATGTGGTGGCTTCTTGCATGGAGACGACGTGTCAGTAGTCTGCGACAAGTGTAACCAGTCATGGGATACTGACATCGCCAAGTCAGCCAATGAAAGGAACGATATTCTAATTGAACTTTGAAAGGAGCAACATGGAAGTTAATAAGGAAGACATTGAACGTATGGTCAAGGAAGAAATCCTCAATATCCACTCTCACTCCGATGCAGCGGAAGTCTGCGAAATCCTCTCCGAATGTCTCCATAATGCCTTCGGCAAGGAACAGGATAAGCAGGAGCATCTATACAAGTACGCTATCGCTGCCCTCTGTTCCTACACCAACCACCTCATCAGGTGCCGTCAACGCCTCGATGCAGACGACATCGCCACCATAGTTACCACAGCCTTCGGGCTTGGTCGCCTCCGTGAGAACCACATCGGATTGCTGGAAGGCATGAAGAAGAAGTGCATCCTCAAGTGGGGCATCATGCCCAAGGAAGACCTGCTTGCAGGCGCCAAAGGTATGGATGAGATTCGAGACTTGGAAACCATGCTGGAGGACCTGCTCGGTGGCGGAGGCATCAAGGTAATCCGCTTATCCGACCTGCTGTCTGGACGACGTAGCAAATCAGACCCCAGAGATTAACTACCGCCAGTGGGCTGCGCATACTGACCACGCAGGGAGGAACATATGAAACTGAAAGCATATGACAAGAAGCGAGGCTGCTTTATTCCTCAGTCAGACTTCGCAGTCACAGGCGATGGCACAGTACTGATAGCTGCTGACAGGTCTAATCCTCTACTCTATCCTCCCGATTATCCAGCAGACACAGTATATATTCCTAACGATGAAGTGCCTACCGACTCAGTGCAAATAACTGTGGAGGAAGCATGATGCCTAACTTAGAGAGCACACCCGCTAAAGACCTACCAGTCCGATGCCACCGCTGCAAGTGGGAAGGAACAGCCGACCAACTGAAGGGAGTCTATGCTCATAATCCTCTACTCCCAGGTGATGTAATCAAGGAGCTTGGCTGTCCTGCTTGCTTATCGCATGAGTGGCTGGAGTTCAAGGAGGAGGATATTGATACAATGGATAGTGGAAGTAGTCCGTAGATGGTGGTGGAGAAACTTCCAAACAAATAGATACTGGAGGGATTAAATGGCAGAACTAGATGATATGGCAACCGAGAAACTTACCGAAGCCAAGTTGCCTACCAACTTCTCATATCGGCAGGCGTTTATCGCAGGCTACAATGCAAGGAAAGCTCTAGAGTTTCGTGTGCTCTGGGGTGGGCGACCTCGCCTTGACCCACTGGACAACCGAGACCCAATGGCACTTGGCTATCTCAAGCTGAAGGAGGAAGGTCTAGATGACACTAACAGAAATGCTGGGCAAGGCTCAACAGCAGGTAAATGACATCATGCAGGCTGGAGAGGCACCAGCCCACCAGTACGAGGAAATGCTATTGGAGTCGTTCAAGGAAACATTCAAGGAGTGGCTACGAACTGTCGGGCTTCCAAACTTCCAGTCATATGGTAAAGGCGGAGTACCAATCAGTGCTACCGAATCACTCCGCAAGCTACTCATGATTCTGGTGGATGAACCTTCCTCAAAGGAGACCAAACCATGAAAGAAATATATCGTGTGTGCCTTGCTTATGAGCAGTACCACGCAGCTATCATGCAAGGGATAGTAGACATACTAGGCTGGCAGAACAAGGTTAGCCCAGAGCATGAGGCTGACATCAAGAGAACACAGGCAAAGGTAAACAGAATAAGGAATAGATATATGGCATTAGAGGACTGTCCAGAATGTGACGGAACAGGTCACTTCTCAACTGGTTATGAAGATGTGTATGACTGTTCCTACTGTAGAGGCACAGGGAAAAGGAGGCGCTATGAGCGACAGAACACCGACAGCAAAACTACGCCGACAGATACTTAATGGTCGAGGCGTTCAGCCTGCTAAGCGTACCAAGAAGCTGCAAACTGTAGACGAGCAACCCGACAGTTTCCCAAAGACTGACAGGATGAAGCATCTTGAATATAAGTACCACATCAAGCTGGAGGTTGTTCTCTTCGATGGTAGCTTAGATGAAGTTGTGCGCTTCCTGAACAATGAGGTTGACCGTTCTACCATATCTAAGTGGCGCGCCAGATACCACAACTACATGGAGTCAAAGCATGAATAGATATCAGTGTATATGCCATAACTTTCAGGGCGACCATGAGGATGAATGTATTGAGTACAACAGTCGCCCCGAACCGAGTAACACATTCCTTGGTCTGCTGGAGGACATCAAAGATTTCATAGCCAACTTGCCGCAGGTTTGGACAACCAAGGATGGGAGAGTAATCCGTAGCATCTGGATGATTAACCGTGCGGAAGAACTCTCCCTTGAACGCTACAACATGGAGTACCATGAGCTACCAGAGAAGATTCAGGACGAGGTTTGGCAGCGAGCAAAAGCTGGCTGGACTGACCATTATGCTTCTACGATAGACGCTGCCTACGATAGAGCGGTGGAAGCTAGATTGTTTGGAGGTTCAAATGAGC
The DNA here is from genome assembly GCA_964413775.1 of uncultured archaeon. Taxonomy (GTDB): domain Archaea; phylum Asgardarchaeota; class Thorarchaeia; order Thorarchaeales; family Thorarchaeaceae; genus MP5-2226. The sequence goes on along the minus strand of CAYPUO010000001.1, from coordinate 37,740 downwards.
AGTCTCAAAAAGATTGATTGTGACCTATGTAACATGGCAACCATCAAGTCTGGTAAGGATACAATTCTCTATGAGGACGAGTCCTGCTACATCGTAGATAACGGTAATACAGACGGTTATACCAGGCGTATATCCTTAACTATTAAGCCCCACTTTGCAGGGACTGATATGACCTTTCGTATTGCATCCTACAACCTTATACAGTTCCTCAATACTATCGGAATAGGTGATGGCTACTTCATCAAGAAGACTATGAATACCTACCCAGACCACTTCCACATCCACGCATATATCTTGCCAGAGCTATCAGTAGCATCGGGGGGTTGACAACTCCTATTTCTTTGTGTTATAATATAAGAGTACACAATGGGAAAGGAGAAGCAGCTATGCCCGACCCCAAAGATTTAGTAAGTCCGTCAGGCAAACCTCTCATTCAAGAACGCAAAGTTATAGTAATCAAGAAGCCCAAGCAAGTCCGCATCCACCCGCAACTCTACTCAGACCTAAACCAAATGACTGGCTGCGCAGTATTAGAACTCCCAATGGACTCTGAGTTCATGATGGGAGAGCTGGCAGTCAAGGAACTTGAATCCCTGCATCATGGCATCCATGCAATTCTTGAACTCCCCGATGCAATCTTCGTGAAGGAGGAGTTGACCGTCTTCTACGAAGCCCTCCGCTACTTGTGCGAGAAGACAGCACCAGGCGATAACAGCAAGGAAGTAGCCCTGCTGAAGAAAACCAAAAAACTTATTCAATAGGAGGGTGCTTCCTTGTCAGACATTCATAATCGGGATAGAGACATATTCACAATTCACGACCTGATGGACTGGAAGCCTCCTCCAATCAGGCATATAATCTGGGACGGTGTCCTTGATGTAGGACATCGCTTTCAGATATTCGGAGACGAAGGTAGCTGGAAGTCTATGGCTGCTCAACACCTTGCATATTCAGTAGCTACTGGACGTAGATGGTTTGGCTTTAAGACTTCTCCTGCCAATGTCCTCTATATCCAAGGCGAGATGGGTATGTATTCTGTTCAGACAAGGTCTATCAAATACTGCGAAGGCACGAAGAAGATTTATCTCGCAAAGCCAGGCGATGTTCCTGCTGAGAAAAAGCGGGCAGACGACCTGGCTTTTCCCTCTAATGTCTATACCCAGGTCGTGCAGTTCTTCCATCTTGACGAGCAGGCTGGCATAGCTGGACTTCGCCGCAAGATTGATGAAGTAATTATGGAGTCGCCAGCCCTGCCAGTTGTGGTTATACTTGACCCTCTATACAAGATGTTCCACCACGACCTGACAGTCGCCAAAGAGACCAATTATTTCTGCGAGAATATGGACTTAATGCTCCATGACTATAATGAAAAGAAGGATGGAGTCCAGCGACAACTTGCCCTTGTGTTCGTGCATCATGCAAGGAAAGCTGGAGTTGATAAAGACGGAAACCGAACCAGTCAGGGTTCTGAGGACTCATTCGGAGCAAAGCAGATAAGCTGGTGGTCTGACACTATTATCAAGTCGGTATTAGACGAGCAGAATGATGAGACCAAGACCACCTGCGACCTCTCATTCACCAAGCACGGCAGGGATGCAGAAGGTATGCTCCCAAAATCTATCCGAGTCCGCTGGAATCGAGATACTCTCCATCCTCAGATTATATCCAGACTTATGCCTCATTACCCAGAAGATGAAATAGAACTCAGGGGCGACCAGCTTCTGCGGAGCCTGGAGTAAGTATGCAAGACAACAAGGATTTTAACCAAAGAGTAAAAGCAGGGAGGAAGGGAGAACTTATAGTCACTAGTGAACTCGAGTCCCTTGGGCTATTAGTCCATAACCTTAATGACAATCAGCAAGATACTTTTCCACCAGTTGACTTAGAAGTTAGCAAACCATTACTGTATGTGGAAGTCAAAGTAAGGCTTGCTCGCCAGAAGATAGACCTATGGCTACCAGCGAGGCAGATACCTCAGATGCAACAGTGGCAGGCAGACCATAGTGCTCCAGTACTAATAGCCTTCGTGTTTCAGTTCGTTGGTTCTATTGAATACGCCCTGCTAGACAATATCAATATCATAGGCTACTCCAAGACTGGAGTAACAGCTTATATAGAGGATAAATTTACTAGAGACCTTAACTCCCTTGTCAGAATAAATTAAAATAAAATGATAATAATTAATGCTTATGGATTATTTTTTATACCGAGTCAGGGAGGAGGGATAGTGAAAGTGAACACAAGTAATCGTATCCGTAATCCGCCTGTGGTATTGACAACTGATTGTTCTCTATGATATAATATAATAGTGTGGTGTGACTCAAGCCACAATCCCAGTTAAGGAGGTAAGCGAAATTGAAGAAGTAACCATCATCAGCATCATCTTATTCTTGGCAATAATAGTCCCGACATTAGCAGTAAAAATATTAAGTGATGGAGGAAAGAAAACCAATGGCAGACGAACAGTTCCCAAGCGCAAGAGGGTTGGTTGAATCCGACCTCGGACCTCTGCGGAGGTTCACAGGAGTTCTCGATTCAATGCCTGGGGAAACTCAGACATGGGATGAAGGGACTCCCAACGAAAGGAAATCCATGAGGCGCAGTTATAACTTCAAGGACCTCGAGGTTCTGGAAGCGATTGAGCCTTACCAGTTCCCCATCTACACTGTCCAAGTTACCGAGTCAAACCGTAAGAAATCTCGCTACGGTGTCCTGTCAACTTCGCTTACCGACATCTTAGACCAGACTCTCACCGAGGCACAGAAAGACCCGAACAGCCCTGACTTCATCCCACCGAGAGACAGGCTGGACTGGAAAGACTGCATCGGGAAGAGGATGGGACTGGTGCTGGCAGACAACGAAGAGGGGCGTCCACCTATGCACGAACTCTTTGACGGCAGAGCCAAGGACGAGGAGCATCCGAAAGGACAGGACGTTCCGACCCCAACCTGGGAAGTCTACATGATAGAGGGCATCGGTGTCAAGGGCAGTGAAGGCGTCAGCCCGATGGAGAAAGCCATGCAGCTTCTCGATGGCAAGACACTTGCCGAGTTTAACCAAGATGCTCTGGCAAGCGACCTGGTGCGGAGTGACGTTCAGTTGCTCCAGTCAATCGGGATGCCTGCAACGGCTCCTAACTCCTTCGCCAATACTATGATTGCAGGTGGGCAGTTCACCAAGGACGACAAGGAAGTCTACCACCGAGTCAAAACGGCGGAAGGGAAATAAAGCCAGTACGGAGTGGGGTGGGTGAGGACTGCTTTGTCTGCCTCAACCCGCCCCCTCCTCTGGGAGGTTAAACATGAGAAGAGTAGATAACCCAGAGCTAAAGCAGAAAATGCTTGACCATCTGGCAGACCTGTATAAGATTAAGGAAATCCGAGAACCAAACCATCTGTCCAGCTACGTTTACTGTAGGACAAGAGGTTTCCTTGACCAGAAGCAAGCAATAGAACCGACTGAAGAGGAAGTGATGTTGTTTGCTATTGGCTATGGACTGCAAGATGTCCTGACACCGAAAGATGCAACGGCTGAACTCCATGAGTTCGCTGGTATCATCTACCGACCCGATATGACCTTGACAAGAGCAGAGTTCGAAAGGCTCCAAGAACTCAAGACCACCCGCAAGTCAGCCAAGAACCATTATATTGATGAGTACATTCCAGTTACATGGTTAGCCTACATGAAGGGTGGCTGCAAGATAAGAAAGACAAATCAGTACGACTTGATTGTCCTGTATCTCATGGGCAGCTACTCCCCACCATTTCCTCAAATCTATGCTGATACGTTCTACTTCACAGATGAGGAGGTTGAGGAAAACTGGCAGACAATTATGGCTAACAAGAAAGTGCTGGATGAATCCCTGAAGGCAGGCAAGCCCCCAACTCCATTCCAACACTGTTACGAGTGGGAGTGCAAGAACTGCCGATACAAGCTGGTCTGCGAGACGCTGGTCAGAGCCCACGGACTCCCCAATCCACAGCTAGAGGAGGATAAAAAACTATGGGATTAGAGTTCGAGTACATCGGAGTTTCAGCTATCGTTGGAGAAGAGGGTAGCTGCAAGACTACAATGGCTCTGTCCTTCCCGAAACCTATGTTCCACTTTGAACTTGATATGGACGGCTTCGCCAGAGCATCTTGGAGATTCGTTAAGGAGCATCCAGAACTCAAGGTCAAGCGGTGCGATAAGGATGAGGACCTTACCCAGATTGATTTCTCTCAGTTTGACATCATCACCAAGCCTTACCCAAAGCCACTCCAAGTCAACAAGCTCAAAGGTGCACTGACTGGCGAAGCTCCTTCGGCTCGTAAGTTCCAGCAGCCCAAGAGAGTGGAAGGGATGAAGGAATTATGGCAGGCGATTGTTACCGACTTCGTCCACGCTGGTCAGCAGGACATCGCTTCCATTGTCTTTGACTCAGCCACTAAGCTCTGGAATGTAGCCCATAATGCAAGGCTCCAGGAGCTTCAAGATATTCAGGAGTATAAGTGGAAGAAAGAGCACCCCAATACGCCTATGCCCGAGGACGAATATCGGGAACGCCTCCAACCTATCGAGTATGGTCAGCCTAACGACAGAATGACAACCGTGATGGATACTGGCAAGTCGTTCCGCAAGAATCTCGTCCTTACCCACTACCCCACTGACGAGTATGGCATGGTTCCTGATGGTAAAGGTGGATTGGTGGAAGGCAAAACTGGTAAACAGGTGATAGATGGCTTCAAGCATACTGCCAAGGAATGTAGCTTGATTGTCTGGACTGAGGTCAAGGAGAGTATAGGGCAGGGCGGAAAGAAAACCAAAACCCCAGTTGCCAAGATTACCAAGTGTGGTATTGAAGGCATGGGACTGGATGCAGTTGGCAAAGAAATCATGGCTTCCTTTGACGGCATTATCAGTCTCAGAAACTTGATGAGGGGAGGTTAAAAGATGACCATGCCAAGACTATATGTAGATGCAAACCCCAGAATGGTAGCATACGTTCTGGATGGTGGAGGCAGTGGCTATCAGGACCTCCCTTCAGGACATACATCTATGGAAGCGGAGTATCTCGCTGTCATCTATGGGCTAAATGAATACTTCCTGAAGTGGCAGCGAGAACTGGACTCTCGGTTTTCCAACTATGACCCCGAGAAAAAAGACCTGTATGATAGAGTTGGGAGTCCAGCAGACCGCACTGCAAGACCACTTCCGCCCCCAGTACTGATATGCTCAGACAATGAGACTGTGGTCAAGCAGTTAAGCCGTCAGTACCACATCGGAAATGACAGGCTTAGGAAGCTGGCTATGCAGGTTTGGAAGATGACCGAGAACATAGCCATCCAGTACCATTGGATTCCAAGAGCCGAGAATATCGCAGGCAAAATGCTAAAGTAAGGAGGCTACAATGTCAGGTAAAGACGCCAACAACATAGATATTCCAGATATTGACTGCACCTGTGGTCGGCATCTGGAAGTTCCGCAAGGTAATGTCCAAGTCATCTGCGAATGTGGCAAACAGTGGAATCATTACTTCGATGGCGGAGAAAAAATCTATAAAGTAGAGGAGCTTACGACAGATGAGAGTTGACGAAGAACGCAAGTCAATGGACGTAGAGCAGCGAGACATGAGTTATGTGCTCTCTGCCTATGTCCGCCTGTATCTGTTCCAGACCAAGAACGAAGACCCTGAGTTAATCACGTTTCCTATGTTCAGGTCAGTGCCTCACCCATACAAGAAGGGAGTCATGATTCCGATTGAGTTTGTGCCTGGCGACTCTCCGATTGCAGTAGCTATCAAGGAGGACGGAGCAGATATTCCAGAACCTACACCAGAATCTGAGGCGGTGGCGGATAAGAAGGAAGAAAGCTATGACGAGTTGAAAGCTCGACTGGCAGAAATGGAAGCTGAACTGGCTAAGATCAGGAAAGACCCAACCATTGACGACCTCACTGAGCCACCCGATGAGGAACATGAGCCAGAACCTAAGCCTGAGGAAAGCGCACAAGCATCACAAGACGCACATAAGTCACAAGAATCACTCAGCCCCGCCAAGGCTGCCTTTGCCGAACAGCAGGCTGAAGAAGCACCGACCCCTGCTCCAGAAGATATTATACGACAGGAGCAAGAGTCAGCTATTGGTGCAGTCGGAGAGCAGCCACCGCCTGAACGAGTAGCCCAAGCTAAGGAGCCGCCAGGTGGTGCGCTTCCTCCAGGCACACAATCAGACTACGGCGGAAGGCGAGACCCCAGAGACTTCAAGCGTATTGCCAAAGACCTCGCCCCTGAGAAAGATATTAAAGAAGACGAGGAGATAGAAATTGAAAAGATAACCGACATTCCTGAACCTAACAAGGAGGAATAAATGATACTGGTTGACGAACATGAGCCAGATAATATAGTCAAGCTCATTCGCCAGTCAGTCCCAAACACCGTTGTTTCTCCATTGAACAGGACTCACAGGTCGGATTACTTCTTCGGCAATTACGAGGGCAAGACTTTCCAGTTCAGCCGTAAACAGGCAGCGGAGTTAGTTGGGAACATTGATGAGGCGGAAGACCAGCTTGCAGACTATTATCCTAACGCTGATTTCAACCTTCAAATAGTCGAGGGCTGGATTTCGCCTTTGCCTATTCGGGTTAAGGACAAGAAAGGCAATATTCACAACATCGGTATCAGTGACCACTCGGCTGGAGGCTTAGGTGGTTCAGCAAGAGAACTCGGCAACAAGCTGTTCACCTACGCTATCCAGCCTGATGGTCATATAGAACGAGGTCATAGCTTCTCGACTATTCACCAGTCTGTCCTGTATGCTTGGGAGCATCGGCTCTGGATGGCAGGAATCCCCACCATCTATACAATTAACTGGGTAGAGACTGCCCGCCGACTGGTAATTATCTACAGGAATGAGCAGAAACCACCCGAGGAACACCAGACACTCCAACGAGTAATCAAGCCCAAGACGATAGTTCGTAATGAGGCAAAGATGTCTGACGAGGAGAAGGCAACATATCGGTTGCAGAAGTCCTTGATGTTCCTCTCCGATGCCTACAAGCTAGGTATTGGTGAAAAGAAAGCTAAGACTCTCGCTGATACTTATGTCAATCTTATGGACTTAGCTATGGCAGATGTCAGCGAGATATCACAGTGCGAGGGCATTGGAGTAATCATAGCCAAGAAACTGCTCATAGCATTAGGAAGGACCTTATGAGCAAACAGTGTAAAGGAGAACAATGGAAATAATAAAAGGGCTAGACACAATAAGGAATCTAGTAGGAAACCCCCCACAAGAGATTCCGGTTAGTAGGGAAACAATGACTGAGCAACAGGTGTTGATGCAGGACTGGAACACATCGTATATTGCCATTATTCCATTCTGCTACAGATGTAAGGAGCCTCTAAACTGGCACACTCCACCTGAAACAGATATACTATTTGATTGCCCTAAGTGCGGACGGATATGGGTTAAGGGATACAACTGGCCTTACTCAAAAAGGTTTATGGCTATTCAGGATACTAAGGAGAGAAACGATGAACTACAGGAGAGTTAAGAAGTGGGCTGTGCAACGGACTAATCAGTTCGGGTTGTATCAGGAAACTGTGTTCACCAGCAACTCTCTGTTCGTCTGTCGCATTGTTCGTCTATTCAAAGGCAAGCTATTCAGAATCAAGTCAATGTATAAGGAGGTTTACCGTGAAGGAGCATGAACTTGCATACCTTGCAGGTATTGTTGATGGCGAGGGAAGCATCGGAATAACTCACCATAAGGTAAGGAAAAGCTACTCACTCAGACTTCAGGTTGCCAACACATCAAATAACCTAATGCACTTTCTGTCAAGATTTGGAGGGCACATCTACGAACATAAAATGCACTCATCCTACCACAAGCAACGATATGACTGGATGGTTATAGGTAAGAAAGCCCAAGAAATAATAAGACAAATAGCTCCTTACATTATCATTAAGATAGAGCAAGCTAAAATTGCTTTGACTATTCCGATTGCTGAGTCTGGGCAATCTTGCAACAAAGACCTTCAAGAAATAGCATTTTACAGAATGGAGGCTGCCAATGCGTGAGTTTGCAAAGGAATATCCTAGAGATGAACACGGATGGGTTATGTTTCCTACAGACGCTAACTACCGTAAAGAAATGTTTCCAGAAGAAGTTAATAAGCATAGTGCAAAGGCTAATGTGTTTCTTATCCAGTCTTGCATTGAGTATGTGTCCGACTCAGGACAGCTCCTTTTAGACCCGATGTCTGGAACAGGAACGCTGATGGTAGGTGCGCTGGTGGGCAGAAGTGTATTCAATATAGAAATCAGCCCCAAGTTCACCGAGCTTCAGTTCACCGCCCTCAAGAAACTGGAAGACATCGCACCAGGCATCGGCAACCGAGTAACCATCATTAACTCTCCATGTCAGACTGTCTTGCCTATTCCAAACATGGCAGACCATGTGATATTCTCTCCGCCTTACGCAGGAATCATGAAGTCGAAGGGTAAGGACAAGCTGACACTAGAGAAAACCGACTACGAAATGGCGGAGTATACATTCACCAGTCCGCTAAATCTTGGTCTGATGAATGACTGGATGTGGGCGCAGAAGATGGAGGAAATATACAGAAAGTGTTTTGATACACTGAGACCCGAAGGCACAATGACCATCGTAGTTAAAGACCACATGGAGAAACGGATGCGTGTCGGACTGAGTCAGGCTGCGGTTGACGCCTGCAAACGAGTTGGCTTTACCCAAGACCCAGACGAGTGGTTCAAGTGGCTGGCTCCTGGTTCAGTCTACACCCACATCTACCGAGCCAGAGGATGGGAAGTGGTAGATGATGAGGACATCATTGTTCTCCGCAAGCCTGAGCCTATCGAGATTCCAGCTTTCCAGTATAGCAATACATATCAAAGAGAGCCAGTATTGGCAACAGCATAAGGAGGCATCATGAATAAGGAAGGATTATACAAAGAGAATCCAGTATGGATTGAAACCGTAACTGGCAAGCGAGTCAACCCACTGGAGCTAAAGGCTGAGGACATTGACATCGCAGACATAGCAGGTCCTCTGTCCCGCATCTGCCGATTCGTTGGGCAGTGCAGGAGGTTCTATTCAGTTGAGCAGCACTGCATCCATGTCGCTGACCTGGTGGAAGGCGAAATGATGAAGCAGATTGGCAGTGATGATGCGTGGAAGCAAGTTGGGCATATCGAAGAAGTCAATCGCACCTGTCTTGCTGCTCTACTCCACGATTCCCCAGAAGCATACACTAATGATATTTCTCGTCCAGTCAAGTATGCAATCAAAGGCTTCAAGGAGATTGAGAACAAGATTATGGGGATAGTAATGCAGAAATATGGGTGTATCGGAGTTGACTGGGCACTCATCAAGAAGGCAGATAACATAATGCTGGCTACTGAAGCTCTCCAGTTAATGCCCAGTAAGGGCGATGGGTGGTATCTGCCAGAGCCACCACTTGACCACGATATTCCTACGCTTTCCTTCGAGGAGGTTGAAAACTTCTTTATGGAACGATTCTTCCGCTTCGGAGGAAAGTAATGGCAGAGCTAATCAACCTTCATTGTTGGTTATGTAAGAGATTCACAGACCACTACATCAGGGAAGCTGGTACTCATAAAGAGCATTACCAGTGCAAGACCTGTGGAGCTACAACTGGTAAAGAACCGAAGCGGAGAAAGAAATAATGGGCGTCCTATACTATGGCTTCCCTGACGCTAATCCAGATGAACGCTGGAAGTTTTGGGAAGCGCACAGACCATCAGCAGTTGCAATAGATATTGAGACCATCAGCCTCGATGAAAGGCATCCACTTGGGATAGGTATAGCTTTCTCGCAGCAGGAGGCTTTCTATTTTGACCTGCACCCAGAGCCGAGCCTCAAAGCACTGGAAGCTCTCAAGCCTTTCCTGTCAGATATCCGCATCACCAAGATAGCCCACAACTGGGTATTTGATATGGGTATTCTACCACTCATCCCTATCATCGGTAACGCTCTGGACAAGGCAAACATCTTCGATACTAACATCGCAGCAAGGTTGCTCGGCTTTCAGGAAACATCACTCCCCATTCTCTGCAGTGAAGTCAATATGTATACTCAGGGTATGGGAGAAATAATGAAGGCTCATGGGGTTAAGGATAACATACAACTGATACAGAAGAACCCAAGAGCACTCTCCGACCACTGTGCTGCTGACACGAAGGTAACATATGCCTTATACCTCGCATGGGAGAGGAAGATTCGAGAGCAATATGGTGAGTACTTCCGAGTGGAAATGGAAGCTCTGCCTATCCTAATGGACTTGTCCATGCACGGAATAGCCTTAGACCAACAGGCACGTCAGGAGCTTGAAGACCGATATGCTACGGAAGTTGAGTTCTATCGCCGTCATGTTCAATCTTACGGAATAGATAACCCAGGCTCCCCACAGCAAGTAGGTTACATCTTAGCCAAGCGTGGAAACTTCCTTAAGTTTACAAAGAACAAACGCCAGCTTCGGACTAGGGTGGGTGATTTGGAGTTTCTTGACGACCCTTGTGCTGCCGCAGTAATAGGCTATCGAAAGAAATCAAAATTCCTATCCACATATCTTATGCCGCTGAAGGGCGAAGACCGCTTCTATACTGAGTATTACACCGAGACTGGAGTGGGTCGGCTCAACAGTCGCAATAGGAATATTCAGAATATCCCAGGGGCTGATAAGGATACAGGCGACCCAGGTGCCAGATTTATGCTTATGCCTGACAATGGGTGCTTTACTACTGGGGACTATGGTAGAGAACATTTATATATACTGGCGCACATGAGTCAGGATAGGGATATGCTGAGTGTCCTGTATAATCCAGACCCGAGACTAGCAGATATCCATAGCCATACAGCAGAGCTAATGAAGGTGGAAAGGAAGCTGGCTAAGGTAGCTAACTTCGCAGTCATATACGGAGCTACTGCGCAGACTCTCATGGAGCAACTCAAGACAAGGAACAAGGCTCTATGTGAGGAACTGCTTGAGAAATGGTTTAGAGCCTATCCAGGTGCCGCTGACTGGATTATCCATGCACAGAGAGAAGGACTCCGAGACGGCTGGAGTCTACCCACGCTATTCGGCAGGCGTATCAGGCTACCAGAGGAACGAGAGGACGGCATGAAGCGGAAGGCAGTTAATTACCCCATCCTCGGCTCTGATGGCGAAGTAATCAAGAGAGCTATGATTCTATGCAAGCACCGAAGGCTAGGTCCTACTGACCGCTATCCGCTAGTTATCACTGTCCACGACTCGCTAACTTGGGACGGAGACGTGGCAGACAGGATTCCAAAAGAGGAACTCGAAATGATACCAGGATTCAAGATTCCAATGGAGATTAAGCAGACATTCAGGTGGGAGTAGCAAAATGAAGAAGGACAGCATCGAGGAACTCAAGAAGGCAATCATCAACACAGTAAACGCACAGCACCTTGACCCACTGGCTTATCTATTCGGAAGATGGAGTCAAGTGCAGGGATTTAAGTGTAGCTGGAAGATTGTTCCCGAAAAGTTAATGCTGGTTGTTACTGAGTTGTCAGAAGCTATGGAGGCATACCGACATGGAGATATGGAGAACTTCAATGAGGAGATAGCAGACACCTTCATCAGACTGCTAGATATGTGCGGGAGGCTCCATATCCCGCTACAGGAAGCAGTCATGAAGAAGATGCTCAAGAACTTTGAACGCCCAAAGAAGCATGGGAAGGAGTGCTAGATGAAGTGGTTAATTGTAGTAGCAGCCATCATGCTCTGCTCAATTCCAGTTATTCCTGTTGAGTACCAGACCCGCCACACTACGCTTGAACCTTACACCGTGACTGAGACTCTCCGTGTGCCGTATCAGGCTGCGGTGGAAGTAGTCCGCTGGCAGGAATCTGAGGCTTACCAAGAGTGGAAGCATAACTTCAAGACCAGCATTGAGGACTCGCTACCTTCATTCTATGGAGTTGGGAGGATTCCGTCTGGGCAGTGGATTTCTGATTACCAGTACACCACCAAGTATCGGGATGAAGAAGTCAGCCATACCGAGTACGAGCAAGTCGTCCATACTGAGGCTCATACTGATATGGTATCTGTGATTGAGTGGTTGATGAAGTAAAGATGGGGAGGACGGAGCCGCTACTTCCGCCCTCCCCTATAAGGAGGAGGTCCTGCCCCCAATGGCAGGCTAAGTTAGCCAGGCAATCAGGATAGCAATTTCTGCGGAGATTCCGAGAACCATTCCTATCATCGCCCCGAATACGTCCTTCCACGCCTGGTCTTTCGTATGAGCATCCTCATTTCTCTCGTAGAACTTGAACAGGTAAACCAGCCCAAGTGAGAGCGGGAAAGTTGCTCCCATAAAAAGTCCTATCGGGATATGGAGAACAGCACGGACTCCGAAGTCCCCCTCCTTATCTCGGTTATGAGTGAACCAACTGAACGGATATTTCTTTTTCATATCATACTCCTCCAAGCTATCGTAGAATGGAGGTTGCAGCATCCTTAGCTCCTTGAGTTAGTCGGAACCTGATTCATTGAACTGGCTGCGAAGTCTCCGATATATTCCTTTCTGTCTCTCCAGATGTTATAGACCTCATTCCTCCGTTCTGTAGCTTCAGTTCGGAATCGGTCTGCCATTGTGAGGTCTCCGCCTGCTGAATTGATACTTTGTGCAGCTTCTCGGAGATACTCTTCAATCTGGGCGATACGGTCTTCTGCCTCCCTAGCAAAGAGCGTAGATATGCCCTGATAGCCAGCCGCCTGGTCAATAAGGATTCGTGCTCTGGAGGCTCTCTGTGCAGCCTCCTGAACAAAGCCAAGTGCGGCATTAGTTCGGGCTGTGGCATCTTGCTGGTAGAAGGCTCTGTCCTGCTCATGGGCTGCAACGAGAGCATTCTTGGTAATCTGGGCAAAGGTTGCATAGACCTCGGGAGTCCGTTCATCCTCACCTCCTTCCGTGATGGAGTTAAGCAGACCATCACCAGTCTCCAGATATGTCTTGATGTCAGGTTCAGTACCACCATCAACATAGTTGGTAGTGTTCATGTAGTTATCTCGGACATTATCCGAGTTGGTCAGGTCGGTAGCCACTGAATCCAGATAGGCGTTAGCTGCGTCAAGGGCAGTTACGATAGCAGACAGGTCAATGCTACCCAGTACTGATTCAGCATCGTCTGAACTGTTGTTGTCCAGATACTTCTTCAGGCTGGTCAATGCAGTACCGATTGCAGCCTGAGCAGCATCGGCAGCAGCTATGGCAGTACGGGCAGTATCAAGGTCAGTCAAAGCCTGATGAGTACATTTCAGTGAGTAGATGAACAGAGCATAGGCTTGAGCAGCTAACTCCACTGTGGTCTCAAGGAACTCAGGACAAGTGCCTGGGGTATAATCGGTAGGTGGATGATGAGTCCCATCGTAGTAGATTCTAACCTGCCGACCCTCCGCTAACTGTGGTTGTGGGTCTGACTCCCCCTCACCAGTAATGGATAGCCACCTGCCGAAAAGCTCAGTTGGGACGAACTGCTGAGGAACCTCACCCACAGGATACTCGCACCGATGGACTCTGATGAAGTCGTCAAGAGCATTGAGGTCAATATGCGTCTGGTTCTTCTTATAAGTAAAGCTGCACACTTCCTCCGCTGCGATGATTCCTCCGCTTATCGCCTTGGCCATGCCCCTACCGTAGTCTATGTTGTAGTCGGTATTGCGAGTTAAGGCTGCACTGGCATCGTCAGTTCCTGAATCGCTATGATACTTGACAGGCTTGTATGCCAGAGCTACCCAGGTGTCAGTGTATGCTCCGATACCTATGTCCAGAACATCACCCGCAGCAGCAGTACCGCCGAAGTCCTCGACAAGCTCAACCTTGTGGATGGTCTTGAAGATTTGCTTCCCAGTCTGGCTCTTGCCGTTGCCATAGTAGAAGTCCTCAGTCACGCCAAGGTCGTTTCCATCTACACCATGAACTCGGATATGCCAGTCAGTAATAGAGTTATCGGCATCCGTAACCAGTAGAGTAACCACCCTCGGCACATCTGGTGAGGCAGTAATGGTGAACACATCGCCTGCTGTCTTGCCATTGAAAGTTACGGCATCCACACAGTAGTCAGGGTCAGTATCCTTAGGGAAGGTAACCGACTCACCAGACACATCAAAGCTCAGGACTTCCTCATACATGAGTGCCCTGGGGAGAAAGCGGCTGAGGTCAGCGTGTGCTCTCTCAATACAACGGTTCAGTTCTGGGTCAGACCAGAGTGCCCCCGAGTCCTTCAGGTCAGTGCGGAGGTCAGCCCGCATTACTGTTCGGTCTTTCATGGGTTACCTCCTTTAGTTAGTTATCTTCATACCAGCCAAAGATAGCACACTCGAAGGCGCCAGGTTCGGCAATCAGGTCAACGGCTATGGAGTGGTGGTAGCCGAGAATGACTCCACCTTCAAAGTCGTGGCTCACTGAGAACTCATCGGTAGCCAGTTCGTTGTTGCGGAGAGTGATGATAGTGTTCGCAGCAGCGAAGGTATTGCCAGTCTCATCAGCCTTCGCAGTTGCCTCGGCAGTCTTGTTCAGCATGGCGTTCAGGCACTTCCCGACTACGGCAGTACCAGCCAAAGTCGGATAGCTTGGTAGATGAATCTTGAACTGCTGCGCTACATCACACCAGGCGTAGACCTTGCCGATGCGAAGTTTTCGAGTCTGGGAGTCGTTGCATACCAGTAATGCAGTATCCCCCGCATCAATGTCTGCCGAGACTGCTACCCAGACAAAGGCATCCCCCAGTTCCGAGGCTTTCGCCATCGGGGAGTAGCTACGGCTATTAACCATTAGCTCCTGGAGCTTGTTTACCTCAGCCAGGTAACCTCTTCCCTTTCCATCTTTAATCGGTGTCATCTTCAGTGTCCTCCTTGTCTATTGTAATTCCTGTATCCTCCTCGAGGATTTTGTGGATTGCCTTGAGTTCCGTGTGTATGCCTTCCAGTAACTCAGTAACATCGACCAGCTCTACTATGTTACCGTTGACATCTGTTATCTTTATTGCTGCAAAGTAAGCCATTACTCCACCTCACACTTGGCTTCTTCGGCAGCATCATGGACTGCGGCGACTACAGCCTGCACCACAATAGCGTCTCCCTTGATGGCTACTGAGGTATCCTGTGTTTCCTTCTTCTTGTCCTTCGCCTTGAGTATCAAAGTTACTTTCATAGCCTCCTCCTTTCTATACCATGAACCACTCGTCAACCGAGTCGGAGACAATATCCATACAATCGAACTGGAAGGTTATCAGCCACTCATCCTCATCGTCAATGTACTCAGCAGATTGGGGCTTCACCTTCACAGGATTGTTTGTGCTGTCAACCTTCTTTATCCGATACTGCTTGAAGGGGTAAGTAGCCGCAGCAGGTAGAGTTATCGTAACCATACCACCAGAACAATCGACCAGAACAAGCTCATGTCCTGCATTGAGTGTAGTATCGCTGGACACTTCTGATACCAGGACAGCTTTTTCTACCAGTCGGGTAGACTCGGAATGTTCTACCAACAGTGACCGTCTTTCCAGGTCGTGGTAGTTCCGAATCATAAGTAGCTGATTGTCTGGTCTGCCTGTTTTATTTCTCATTAGAACAACCCCTTAAACCAGCCTGTTATCTTATCGACTCTCTCCTGAACCTTAGAGCCAAAGGTTTCACCAGCCTCCTCTTTCCAAGGAGTGATAGTCTGCCAGAAACTCTTTACAGTCTTGGTTAGACTTTCCACCCTCTCTTGAACTTCGGATGGGAATGTTTCTCCAGCTTCTTCTCTCCAGGGAGTTAATCTCTGCCACAGTGAAGGTTCAGTTCTAATAATTGGTGCTGGAGGCTGAGGAGCAGTTACCCTATCCGAAGCAGGGAATAGTCCTTCGTCACGCAGAGCAGCCACAAGCTCTGGGGCAGTCCTCTCAGGCACAGTGACTTCCGTTACCACAGGTTCTGTTCTCTTTCCCTTATCTTCTTTGGCAGGAACAACAGATGGTATCTGGACTGTTCGCTGTGCCAGTTCCACCGAAGTAGACACATCACCGAGAGTGGCTTCCAGGCGATAGCTACCAGACCTATAAATATGGCGGATAGCAGTCACTCGGCTTAAGTCCCAGGACGGATAGAACTTCGCACCATAATTCTCAAACTCAAGAAACGGCTCTTTATCAGTTTCCTGAGTGAGATAGAAGAACCAGTAGAAATCCCGAACCGTTACTCCCAAGTTGTTGTCGTAGTCGTTCTTGGTCAGCATGACGAACATAACATAGGGGTCGCCTGCTTCTATAGCTGCCTTGACATAGGCTACACCAGCAGCATTGAGAGTAATCTCCACATACTGACCAGTTGGTAATCCCGAGATAGAGAAGTCGTCCGCCAGCTTGGTAGGCTGGTTATTAACTGACAGCCAGTCTGATGTAGTAGGCTTAGGGAAGTCAAGGTCTGCACCGACAAGAGTGGCATATGCGTTCTCCGAAGATTCGTAGCTATATACCTTCAACTTCAAGCCATCAAAGTCGGTAGTCAACCCCACGATACAGAAGTAGAAGAAAGCTCGGAATAGCCAAGGTGATGCAGTCTGTGATTCTTGAGGTCCTTGGAGATTGTCAGGATTAGAGCCAGTTGGGTCATATACTGTAAGTTCTGCTCCACTTCTAATTGCGCTGAATGAAGTGCCAGCAGGATAGCCTACCCATCTGGCATTATTAGTTCCCATGATGTTCGGGCTAGTACTGAGAGTTACCGTATATACAGAACCATAGCCATAGCCCTCGGAGTTATAGCAGTACGGTCGAACATAGTAAGTAGCTCCAGGGTCGGCTAATCCTGACTTTTCAAGATTAAACACCCCAGTATCAAAGCTACCTGTGTTCTCACATAATCGTCAGTAGATGGGTCAGGAGTCGGGTTAGCCTTGGAGTATGCAAAGCCCTGCTTGGTAACATCTACCCCACCCTCATCTGTCAGATTAGCTTGGACTGCAATTCCATCCCAGGAAGCATTGGCAGCTACTGTGCTTACGGTAGGAACCTCAGTGACTTCATAGATTCTGATGTCAATATCAGCAGTACCATAGGCAGTCCAGCTACTCCCTCCGTCGGAGGATATAGCATGAACCATTCCTGCGCAGGGGTCGCCTCCCCAGTTGCGTCTAAAGTACCAACTGCCATCTCCGTGAATAACCATGCAGTACTGCCGACCACCAGTTAAAGCAAGCCCAGTAACCAGATTCTTTTCAATCCAAGCTCCAGGATAGCCTCCAAGTTCAGACTCGCTGAAAGACACGGTGGCAAGAGCAGAGCCAGTAGGACGATTAGAGCCATCGCCAAGATACAGCTTGAAGTACATCGTGCCTACACCACTGAGTTTGGCAAGGTTTGCTCCAAGCCTCTTGGCTATATAACTGGTTGCAGGTGTAAAGCTCTCAGACAACCAGAAGTTTGAACTGGTTACCTGCGCTGTTGCGTTAGAGCCTTCACAAGCATCTTTAAGAGTTGTAGGCATTAGCTCCCTCTAAAGTCATAGATTCCCACTCGGTCATAAAGTTCCATACGACAGTCATGTGGTATGATAAGGCGACCACCGACCCACTCTGCCCTCCACCGTTGCAGAACAGCTTGTGCTCTGGAGTCGGCATCTGCCTGATTGTCAATCTCAGGAGCCAGTTCAAAATCAGGCACAACGCCATATCTGCCCTGACTGTCAGTATCATCAGCCTGCGCAGTAATTATGTTAGTCCAAAGACCGTCAGAACCTGCATTGGCAAAGACGTAAATCCTATTCGGGATAAGCAGGTTCTTGCGTTCAGCGTACTCATAGAACTTTGGAGACTGATTACTGTAATATGCAAGGTCCTCAGCATCATCCTCCTGCGGGTACTTGACTTCCCACGCCATGCTTGCCTTAGGGCGGAGGAAGCTAAGGGTCATCTTGATAAGTCGGTAAATGACCTGCCCCGCATCTTCAAACGGCTGAGTGGAGTTGACCTCGACTGCTGGCTCAAGGTCATTGATGATACCATCGTCCTCTGCCAGAGCATCAAGGCTCATAGCAGGGTCAACCTCATTGGATAGGATATAGTCAATGATTCCATAGACAGTGGCGGAAGAACCACCAAAGTCACCAGCATCATTCTTGGCGATGTAGTATGGAGGAGAACCAATTCGGAGCAGAGTCTCTCTCAGTTTCGCCCACATTCCTTCAAGCTCAAGGATACATAGGACTTTGCCTGCTGCCGATATGAACTGATGATGCTTTACCCAGAGACGAGAAGTATCAGCATACTCGCTGCCACCACCAGTAACATCGCCATAACCGATTTCTGTCCAGTAGCCATCCAAATCATCTGGCAGGTCTCTCGGGTAGTTTTTGAGAATGATAACAGCATAGTCATTGTATGCCTCCTCCGCATGGTCTATCAGGAGAATCCTGTTACCATAAGCAGATGAGTTCATACTGAGGTCGTAGGTCGTGCCAGCATCATAACTGGTAAAGACCATATGGATATATGGAGTACGTTGGCTAGCCGACTGCGCTGCCTCAAGAGTGCCCGATACAGACCTAACCATGAGTTGCTCCTTAGCCTCGGTTAAAGCCTCTGACTGAGAAGGTTCTGTTCGCAGTCTGGTTCTGACTCGCCTTGATTCGGACAAACTGCTCACCGCCTATGTTGAAGACGATGAAGTAGCCACCAGTGGAAGCTACAGTAGCCTGAGCAATATCAGTATCTGCATCGTTGTCATGGAAGAAGTGAGTGGGAACAGGAACAGTACCGTTGGCAACAACCGCAGTATCTATATGCGAGTCTCTCTGGACATACGGAGTAATGGTAGCCGAGTCAATGGTCGGGACATAGACAGCTAGGAACTCAAAAGCTCCCTCCAGGTCGACTACTTTGGAGTACTGGTCAACATCATCCCCAGTGAACTCAGTCACTCGAGTAATGTTAATAACTGCATCTTTCCTAGGTCCTGGTATCATCGTTTACCTCCCGAAGTTTAGTTCCTTACCAGTTTTGTCTCTTGCCATACCGTAGGCTTGACCAGCAGCATCCTTCTGGGTCTTGCCTTCATTCATCAGTTCTTCGATGGTCTTAGATATGGCTTCTCGGATTTGCTCCATTGTGGAGTTCTCATTAAGATTATCAACTGCCAATGGCATGATACCTCCTTAAGCAGGCACAAAGCCTGTCAACAATCCCTTCTTAAAGGTTAGAGTTCCGATGGGCGTAACCTTCGTCCCAGTCAGCCCCAAATCTCCATCAGCACTGACAGTGCCAACGAAGTTAATATTACCCATTTCTGGATGAGTATGGTCAGTCTTGGATATGGTAACTTGGAGTTCCCAGGAGCCGTTTATAAAGCAGTAAAGCTCCACTCCATCGGCTATCGGTCTTACCCACCACCAACCTGGAGGCTCAAGCACTGGAGCAGCTTCGTCAGGGGAGTCCTCTCCTACAAAGACGCTTCCGTATCGTTGGGTCATCTTGACCTCCTTACGATGAGAGGGAGGGAGTTATTTGCCCCCTCCCTCTCGGCTTGGTTACTTTTCTCCCTGATGGCAGGGATGCACCTTGGGGAAGACTTTTCTCTTCTCCTCAATCGGCATCACCTTCGTCCCTCGGGAGTTTACTTTTGCTTTTCCAGGCATTATCGTTTCTCCTTTCAGTTTTTTCCTTTAGGTTACATGATGGTTAGGAAGACGAAGGCATCACCGTAACTGGAGACGGTGGCGGAGATTAGCCAGCCCACGCACTGGTAGCCAGATGTCGGGTCTTTGACTGACGCAGGGTCAATCGTGCCGTCCTGATGTGCGTAAACGTGGCGCTGTTCTGCGGCACTGCCAGGCCAAGTTCCACCATGAGCAGTTACCCAGGCAGGACCCCAGGTCTGAATCCAGCCGAAGTAGCCAGAGGTGAAGGCATCCAGAGGGACGCCGATGGCAGACTCGTAGCCGACTATGTTCCCCATCTGCTTGACATCGTGGAACGGACTGCGGTAGACAGTAATGCCGTTGGAAGTGGTGATGGCAGCAGGAAGGGCATTGTCCAGATAGATTCGGGCATGAGTCGACTCGTTGCCTGCATCGTTTCCGTAGACTCGGATACAGACGTAAGGACCACCAGATGGGAATGCCGTGAAGAACCCGCCTTCCCAGTCATTCTTTGCCAGAGCACCAGTATCGGCTACGTCAACATACTCATCGCCTGCCGCAGCAGCAGCGTAGAGCACGCCTTCAAAACCGTCCTCGTCCTCGTGGCTAGTACAACCAGGTGCGTAGTTGTTACAGGATACCAGCCTGCCCAGGTCGTCAATGGTGTCGCCTGCAGCGCAGTAGACGAACCGCCTCAGTCCACCATCAGTGACAGCGATAGTGCCGAGGGGATACCTCTGCGAGGAGTGATTACTGTCAAAGACATTGGGCTTGGCGAGGTTCAGCAGGTCGTCCAGACAATTATCTGGCAGGTAAATCCCCATCCCATGCGACAGGCGCAGGGAGTAGTTGGGGCGTGAGACTTCTCTATTTACAGTCATTTCGTTCAACCTTCCTTTCCTAAATTTCTATGGGTTTCCTGACTGTTAGACCGTGATGGCAACATCTTCGACATCGAAGAGTCTGCCGAGACACAGGCTTGAACCGAGCAGGACCGAGCCGTAGGTTACCAGCCTGACACCGCCAGCATCGTAGTCTTCCAGTTCGGGGAAGCGGACAAGTTTATACAGGTCGCCCTGCCCCTGGGTGCCTCCGTAGGCAAACTGGAGTCCAGGATTCTGTTCGCCGTTCATCATCATACCGTACTTGACGGCAATCATGGAGTACTGCCTGTCGCCCGAAGACCACAGGGTTCTCTTGTCGCTGGAAGCACCAGTGCCAGTGTTTGCCTGCTCCGCCACCAGATAGTCGGTCCTGACCAGTGGGATACCATCCCAGAAGAGCACCCTCTTGCCGAGTTCGTTGAAGCCCATTGAGAGGAAGGCGAGACTCGGATATGAAGCCAGACCAACGAAACCTCGTTCCTGGTAGGCAGCATCCATCCTGCGGATAATCTCGTAAGGTGCCAGGATTTCATCTACCCCATGCTTCATTTCGTCAATCATAGTGCGGAGATACTGGAGGGACAGACCAGCCTCACCGTTGTCAATGTTCTTCGGGTCGTTGGTGAGATTGCTGGAGTCGTAGGCAGCACCGTGCTCTGCCGCCAGTGCATGGTAGCCATCGAACTGGGTGGGGCTACCTCCGTAGGTCGTGTCGGCATAGATGAGGCGAGCACCCAGACGCCGCTTCAGACCCTTCTCAGACTCCAGGAGCACTCGGGCTTCGTAGTTATTGTAGGTGCCGTAGATGCCCTGAACGTAGTGGTCGAGCTTGCGCTGGATATACAGTCGGCGGAGTGTGGATTCCTTTTCCTCGTACTCGATGTCGTCTGACCAGGACAGCTGGTCTCCGATGTCGGTTTCCTCTACCGCCTCCTCGGTTGTCGTGAGTTCCCGAAGCCACTCGATTTTGAGACCAGTCCCTGCCGCCTGCCCGACGGTGACTCTTTCAACTGGGTTGTTCCTCTTGATGTCCTCCTCGAACACCCCAGGAATCTTCATGGACTGGGTGAGTTTCTGTGCTTCGGCTAATGTTTTCCAGTGTCCACCTGAATCAGCCACTGTAGCTTTCTCCTTTCATGTTATTGCGACTGGTTCTGAGGTTCGTTCCTGACCCCTCGGTAGGGAGTATTAGCGAGTAGCGCCTTTGCTCTATCCATGTCAGACTGGGGAGCAGCACCGCCACCTCCGCCACCTACCGCATAGTTGCCAGGTCCACCCCTCTGTTGGGATAAGGCTTTGAGAGCCTCCTCGAAAGAGTCAAGCTGTGCCATATCCTTCTCCTTCAGCTTTTGACCTTGCTCGGAGTCAGCAGGAATATTGTAGGTAGCCATGATGTACTTCCTGCGGTAGTCGAGAGCATCGGTCTGAGCTTTGGTCAAGTTGGCTTTGGCATCTTCTGCCTCCTGCTTGACCTTCGCTACGTCCTCATCAGACGCAGCACCCGCCTCACGGGCCTTCTTTGCCTCTTCGAGAGCAGCGTTTGCCTGAGCTAACTGTTGGTTGGCATCAGACACTTGAAGGTTGAGCTTGTCAACTGCTTCGTTATGTGCCGTCTGCGCCTTCTCCAGTTGCCCCTGCAAACTCTCCTTGGCGGCGATAAGGTCAGACTCCTTCACATACTTCTTGCCGTCTACCATGACAACACCATCTTTGACCTCTACCTTCGGTTCACCCTCAGGCGGTGAGGCTGGAGGATTGGTGTTCTCAGGAGGCACAGCAGGAGGCTGTGCTGGAGGCTGGTCATTCGCACCAGGAGCATCATTGGGATTCTGTTCTGGCATTATTTACCTCCTCATACATCCGAGAAGCGTCCTGTTTAGTCCACTCCTCGTCTGTTTAGCTTTGCTATCTTCTCCTTATAACTTGCCCTAAGAATTGCCTCAGCCTCAGAGATAGCTTTCCGACTTCTTGAGCTACTCATACCACAAGTGTTCCAAAAATCAATTGCTATATTGGCAAGCTCTTTCTTGATTATTAAATATGGGAGTATAAGCCCAAGGACAAATATGGCATCCTCTCCATTCCAACCTAGTCTGTAGCAAGTCTTATGATTGTACTTGGTAGCAACTTTGGTAATGCTTCCAGGTAGCAGAGCATTTATATACTCAATAGCTTCAAGGCAAGTATTATGAACCACAAGCCTAAGACTTGCAGCATTATTTCTGGTAAGCTGAAGTTGGATAGAGCCTTCGCAGTCAACAAAACTTGCTATATACGCTAGTGAGTAGCTCATTTATCCCTCCATTCTTAAGTTTAACACAATTAAACACGGCTGTCAAGTATAAATAATAATGTATAATCTATAATGTCTAACGATTATTTATTATACCGCACTCCAAGGCACCTCCCATCTGCATCAAGGTGTATATCCATACTAGTGCAGTGGCCATCCTTGCTCAACTCGCAATCCTCATTATCACAGGAGAGCGATACCTTGCCAATCTTGCATCCTCCTCCCTTAAGCCAGTGAGGGCAGTGCCTCGCCATACAGATATAGCGACCATCCTTCTTTTCCCAAGTACACTCAGGCACTAGCGTCTCCCTTCTGAAGAAGCACAATAATCTTGTCATGCTTCTCCCCATATTCATCGAACTTGGTCTCAGCATACTCGCCAGACTCAAGCACCTTGAAGCCAATCCTTTTTAGTCCTAGTAGAAAGTCCTGAAGATTCACAGCATCCTCGGTAGGGCGACCGTCAGAGTACTGAGTATCCTTATACAGGAATATGAATACCTTACCTCCAGGCTTCACGACTCTATATATCTCTGGAACTGACTTAGACATATCAGTAGAGTGGATTACTGATAGGGTATAGAGCGAGTCAAACTCATTATCTCTGAAAGGCAACTTCTCTACATTGGCAGTTCTAAAGTCAACAGTAGCACCAAGAGACTTGGCATTATCCTTGGCAATATCAAGTGCAGCAGACGATATGTCCACACCTGTAACATTCCTACCGTTCTGGGCAAAGAATATGGCATCTCTGCCGCCACCAGTCCCTACCTCCAGAACGCTCCCACCTTCAGGGATATTACCCAAAAACTGCTTAGCCAGTGGAGTTGGATTGGTATCCTTAGCCCAATGCGGAACACTGCCAGCATACTCCGCCTTCCACTTATCAGGAGTCATACCAGTTTTTATACTGCTCTGGTACTGACCATAACTATACATACTTTCAATATCGCCCTTCATAGCTCCTCCTACTGAACTATAGCTAAGTTCATACGCTCACTGACAAGTTCCTTATACCTATCCTGAGCTTCCTTAGTAATAAATGAATCTGTGCTGCCGAAGAAGTAAGACCAAGCATCAAGTTCAGGGTCAATGTAGCGAAGTCGCTGTCGAGCCTCTCGAACCTTAGCATTAAAGCCTGCTATGAGCTTCTGCCCATCAGGACCTTGGATTTGCTTCAGTTGTTCACGTTCTGCACCACGAGCAACTTCATATCTTCGTATCTGTCGCTTCTGTTCATCGGTATACTGCTCAAGGACAATATTCCTGATGTTCCGATAAGGTCGGAAATACTCTCTGCTGATAGTCCAGTATAACCGTTCCATCGGAGTCCAGTCAAGCTGAATCCTGTCCAGCAGTCGTTGACGATGTGCCTCATCAAGGGACTCCAGTAGAATATCAATCTTGGCATAGTATGTGTCGAAGTCAAGCTCCATTCTGTCAGATTCCCAGTTATAGGTGTATTCGGGTTCAAGTTCATAGTAATACCAGAGAAGCTCTTGGTCAGCACCGTAGGTTGGTAATGGCACTCCCTTCTCCGCCATCCATGCCTCTCGTTCCTCCAACGTCTTCGGCACATCTTTGTAAGCAGGGGTATCACCGAGTGCCCGACCAACCTCACCAAGGCTACTAACAATCTTCTCCCGCATTGACCGCCACTGGTCAGGACCTATTACACCGTTGACAAGTTGCTCGTTGATGTCCACTATGGAAGGTCTGACAAGCTCACCATCCTCATAGACTCCCTCGTATCTGGCTTCATGAGAGTTCTTTTCAAGAGTCTCGTAGTAGTCCTTAGTCTTAATCTCCATCATCTGCCAGGAGGATGGATACAGCGGAGTGGTAATGCCCTGCCATCGGCGGTAGGCTTCAAACTCAAACAGCAACTTCTGTTGCAGAACATCGAGCTTGTAGTAATCGGAGAAGCGTTTGCCAGTAGTCGGGTATAAGCGGTCAATTCTCTCCTGAATCCGAACTGGAACACCAGTGGCTTCCTCAATAGCCAGTCGCATTGAACGGCGGACTTCCTCGTATT
The DNA here is from genome assembly GCA_964413775.1 of uncultured archaeon. Classification (GTDB taxonomy): domain Archaea; phylum Asgardarchaeota; class Thorarchaeia; order Thorarchaeales; family Thorarchaeaceae; genus MP5-2226. The sequence goes on along the minus strand of CAYPUO010000001.1, from coordinate 12,862 downwards.
CCTGAGGTCGGATTCTGAACAGACCAGTCTGCTCCATCAGGATACCTTTCAGACCATTAGCCTTTGCCTCGGCTCTCAGCCAAAGTTTTTCTTCTTCCTCAGTTAGCTTGATGCCCTGCTCCTTCTTACGCCAAATAGCATCTGCATCATAGCCCAATTCTCCGAGTGTGAGCATGGTCTGGAAGTCTCGGAATCGGTCAGGATATACCACATCAAGAACTTTCCCGATATGCTCAGGCGATAAAGCTCTCAGAGCCGACATTCCCGATTTGACCCATGTAGGCGCAATTTCTGACATTTCGGGCTTCTTCTGAGCAAGAGCACCAAAGGCAACCACAGGAGCCATAACATGAATACCAGGATAGAATCCAGCCCTACCAATGTAATCTATAAACTCCATCCCAGGGAAGGCATCATAATACTCAGGGAAGTCCTTGAGCCAGAATCGACGCAGACCACCCATCCAGACGCTACCTCTCAGTGGGTTAATCTGGAGGTCTGTGCCAGGAATAGGAATATAACCACCGTCAGTATAGTCCACATACCGAGCCAATCCTGTAAGAGTACCAGGCGTCCGCATCCAGGTTCGAGGAATCCAACGCCAGCGGAAGGCTTCGTATGTCCAGAATGGGAAGATAGCTCTCATGGACTCGTCTATAATGTTGGCATCATCGTAAGTTGGATAGGCAAGCTCATGCTGGACTCGTGCCTTGCCCATAGCTGCTTCTTTCTTACCGAACCAGTCTGTAGTGCCAGCACGAACTCCCTTATACATAGAAAGCTCACCAACGTCATCTGATACTCCGCTGATATACTGTCGCCACTTGGCAATATCAGTCTCGTCCATCCTGACCGCTGCATGGAGGCGATTAAGCTCCTGTCGGATTTCCTCCATCTGTAACATGGTTGGGGAGTCTGGAGCAAGGGCAGAAGGCTCAATGCCAAGATTCCGCCATAACTGGTCATAGACCTCACCGATTGCTTCATCAGTAAAGCCAATATCTGCGGCTGACTTTTGGAATCTGGCAGAGTAGGCACTCGCCTGACTTCGGACATAATCTATAAAGTCCTCACGAGGTCTTACAGTAACATGATGATGAACTCTGGTTAGACCCCTGTAAACATCATCGCCTGAGACTCCGAACAAATGTGCTATATGAGAAGGGGTAAGTTCCCGAGTTACAGGAGGAATATTATCTGGAACAAAGGCGGGCTTCCCGACTGAGCCAAGGAATTGCCTACTAGAATCAAGTCGAAGGTTGCGCAACCGCCTTGCATTGACAGTATGTTCATCCCATACCTCAGCCTTAGCCACTCTCTGCTGCTGCCAGAATCGAGCATTACGGTTGTTTCTCGGAGTCCTCGTAATCTTGGATTCAATCTCTGCCAGGCGGTTTCGAGTGGCAAGGACATTCCTGTTCTCCAACCGATATATCTCAGCCAGAGCGTCAACTGCCCCCCGCTGTGCATCAGTTAGAGGAACATCGGTAGTTGTCTTGGCGAAGTTCCGAAGGCTATCAATAATTCTGTTCATGCTTGTCTCGGATTCCTCCATGAACTGACCAAGCAGTTTATTAGAGCCAATATGGAAATCATCCACTTCCTTACCAGGCTTGAGCTTCTGGCTTCGGAGTTCTGTCAGCCTGCGGTAGTCGTGGATTCGTTCAGAAACAGCTTCCTGCATAGCTGAGATATTCTCCATATCTCCGAGCATTTCATCCAAGTTCTTAGGAGCCATGTTAGGTTCCATTGTCGCCTTAGAGTAGCCAATGCCGACTTTCTTGTAACCGCCACCTGCATACAGGATATTGTGTTCCTTCTTCGCTACGATGGTTACCTTGGCAAGGTCTTTCTCCTTAGCTAAGTTGTGGATAAGAAGTTCAACGTCTCCCATGAAGCCCTTGTTGACCAAACCACTCTCAGTGACAGTCAAGGTATCAATCACCAGTTCATCAGGCTTTGCCATAGCTCCACCAGTACGAAGCTGGACAGAGCCGACTTCCCTGCCCTCGATGATGAGTGGATAGTTCTGGAACTCAACACCAGGAATCGCTACTGTCTTCGGCTCACCAAACTTAATGTCCCGCTGTAACTGGTCAAGCAGAGAAGCCTTGCCAGCATATATCCGAGTAAAATCATCCGCTTCTGCTTTAAGCGCATCTATCTGGTTGGCAAGAGAAGCAAGGTTCATTTCCCTCTCAGCCTCAGCAAAGGCAGCAACCCTGCCATCAATATCTGTGAAGATGCTACCGTCAAGGACTTCATTCCTGATGCCATTCTTGGTAGCCGTTCGGACTTCTGGGCACTTGTCAAACACCTTACCCAGTTCCTTAGATATCTGACGCCTTTCCATTTCCAGAGCATCAATGTTCTGATGGGCAAGAATAGCATCAGGTCCAACAGTAGAGTCCTGAATTATGGTTCGTTCTATATCACGCATATCATTAGGCGAGAATTTGGTAATCTGCTCCAGTTCGCCTCGATGCCGAAGAACAGCCTCAGTAATCTGTTGCATTTCAGCAGGAGCTACTTCGGGGAGAGCTTTCATGTAATGAACCTGATAGTCATAGGCTCGCTGAATGGTAGTGAGTTGCTCCCACATATCATTGTAAGCCTGCATATCTGTCAGCTTGTAGTCCACGCCTCGGATATTGATAGTCTTGCCGATGGTCTTACCACCGACAGTAACTTCCCGAGTTACGAATGGAATCTTGCCTCCACGGAAGGCAGATGTAGTTCCAGTTTTCGGGTCAATCAGAGCCATTTCCATTCTGGCTATCCCACGCTCTGCCATCTGCAACTCGTAAGGAGCATTGGTCAGACCTCGGAATAGGCGATTGGTCTCAGCCACACCACTGTAGCTTCTCGGATACATAATTTCTGCCCCACCGAGGAAACTCCGTTGCATATTCTCCAAGAAGTTGAAAGGTCCAAAGTTGGCAAACAGCAGATTCCATCGAGCAAAGGGCATAATGACTTTTCTCTCAAGGGCTACCAGATGAGAGGAATACAGTACACGGTCTGCCACTCGGCTCACCCATGAGGAAACCTGTCCAGCTTGAGTCATATGAGTAGAAATAGGATTAGAGAGATTCGCATACCGATTTGCCTCCATCCTATTGAACATTCCTATCAGTTGGTCATTCGGAGCATCTGGTCTGAACATTCGGAGTGCATCATCTACCACATCGTCACGGAAGGCTGCGAGGCGAGAGACCAGCTTTTCTACCGCCTCGTCAGTCTGCCCCAAGCCCATCTTGGTAAGGATATTGCCTGCGGTAATCTTCTGCGTCTGACCAGAGAACATATTGAGCACTTCGTCATTCAGTCGAGCCAGTCGAGCTACATCAAACTCAAAGCCTTCGGGAACAATCTCCTTGAGTAGCCTTCCAGCAGCTTCCTGACCTACATACTCGAACTCAAGTAGTTCAGAACCAGCTTTCACCATAAGGTCAAGACCCTCAGTAGGACGATTGATGGCTGCATCTATGGACTGTTCAGCGGCTAACCTGATGTCGGCAGCAGTTAAGCCTTGCAGATTCCTGACATTCGGATACATTCTATCCAGCACAGACTTGAAGTTCATGCTGGTCTGCCGAGCAAAGTTGCGGGACATCTGGGTTAGAGTCCGAGGAATCTGATAGCCAGCACCTGCCAGCCAGAAGCTACCCTTAACTGGGGACAGAACCACCTCCTTACCAGCAATAAACACTGCATCGGAGGCTCGGATAAAGCCATTCTCAATACTCCCCACGAAAGGACCTATTCGAGAACCAACCGTTCTCAGTCCCAGTCGTGACAGGAGTGAACCAGTCTTGGTAGCAGCCGAAGTAGCTATTCCCAGTCCGATATAAGATGTCGGGTCAAAGGCTGTTTCAATACCCATCCTGAGCCACCAAGGAGCTTCCACTTCATTGATAGCCTTAGCGTATGAACTCCAAGCAGACTCTCCCATGCTGCGATAGTGCTGGTAGATATCGTGCATACGTCCTGCCATCGTATCATCAGGAGTCTGGAACAGGTTGTGTACTCCAATGATAGCAGCAGAAGACAGCGGTCTCGGTAGCATATCGAAGTACTTGTTCAGCAGTTCCAGACCACCCATGAGAGGCTGGACAAACATCAGTTTGGCAAACTCAAGTGGAGTTAATTCAGGTGATTCAGCCCGAAGCAGACCAGCACGAAGTAGACTGAGACGTTCAGTCTCCTTTGCCCACTCACTCGCCCTCTCCAGCAGATACGCCGAAAGCTCCTTTTCGGTCTCATCTTCCAGTTGCATCTGACTCATAATATTTCTGACATCACCAGCAGATAGCCCTTCTGGAAGGTCAATAGCAAAAGGCTGGAACGACTTCTGGAGTTCCTCAACGGTGAGATTGTGGACTGCCCGAAGGTCTCGCTTTGGTTCGGAGAGGATTTCCTCCAGCATCTTCGCCTGTGATTCTGCCACCGTGCCTTCAAAGTCAGCGGGCAGAATATTGTTCAGATGCTCCATACGACTGAGAGTTCTTTCCAGCCACTGACGGTCTGCGTCAGATAAAGTCTCATTAGGAATCAGAGCCAGAATATCATCGGCTGTCCTGATTGTGTACTTCCTGCTGGATAGATAGGCTGGTAGAGTACTCAGTACCTGAATCTGCCATTCAGCAGAACGAAGTTCTCTGGTGGTGGCATCAAAGTCAGCCTGCGCCTGGGATAGCATACTTTGATAATCTTCCTCAGAAGTCGGGATTCCCCACTCATTAACCTTGAACAGAGGCTCCATCCCGATAGCCTGAAGAAGGGGAGAACCAGTAGCTATCCGTTGAACTGACTCTAACTTCTTATATGACTCCTCTACTCTTTTACCAGCTTGATATGCACTCTGAACAGTAGCTTGGAGTTCAGTGCCATAACCAGCATACGGCTCTACCGGCTCAGGCGGAGGAGGTAGAGTGACTCCCTTCTTCTCCTCTTTTTTCTCACCAGCAGCAGGTACTCTCGGCAATACAGTTTTAATCGGTTCTATTGGCATAGCAAACTCCTTATGCTACAGGAAGCTCAGGAATATTGTAAGTAGGCAACCCTTCAGTCCGATTGCCTATAGCTCCTCGACCTCGAGCCTGCTGACCTCCTGCGCCCAGTGGCTGGAGTTGAGCTTCCGCTGCATCTGCGGCAAGTTCATACAGCCTGGCAGCATCAGCATCAAACTTGGACAGATAAGCTGCCTGCTGTCGGTAGTAACGAATCTGGGCAATAATAGCGTTTTCTGGACTAAGTTCAGCTTGGTCAGCCAGTCGCCGTGCTCTTTCCTGTAGAGGATTCTTAATATCAGGAAACAGCTTGCGGACTGTAAAAGTGTAGCTCAGAGCAAACTGCGGGTCAAGCATTCTGGCTACAGTAGCTCGCTGGACTAAATCGCCTGGGATTTCGACTTCAAACTCAGCAGTAATTCTGGAATTGATGGGGAGAGCAGCAGGCATCTTCCAACCATAAGGCATAACCCCACGTTCCTTGATGTCCTCGAACCAGAAGTTATCAATATCTCCGAAAAGGTCTTGTAGAGCCTGCTGGAACGGTCTCATCACTTGGTTGGCAGAAGCAGCAATCTGGCTCATAACGTAGGCGGTTAGCTGCCCAGTAACATTCCCATACATAGCCCAGGATACTCCGCCTCTCTGCATCATAGCTTCAAGGTCAAGCTGAGTACTCCTTAGCTCCAGCGGAATAGGAGGCGCACCGATGAACTCGACTGCATCATCAGCACCGCCTCGGAAGATAGCTCCTCTGCGGAATACGTCCTCAGGCTTGACGATTGCCTTACCTGAACGGCTACGTTCAAAGATGCGAGGCTGTGCGGTATCACGGAGTAGTTGCAGACTAAACGTCCACCACTTATTCCAAGTCCTGTATATGAACTCATTGGTGGCTATGATGGACTGCCCGATTTCTTCCTTCCAGCGGTCTCCCTTTACCTGACCGCCAGCGTTGTAGGAGGATGAAAGCTCTGTGCCTTCCGACAAAGGACCTGTATCAGGCAGACCGCCCACAGGCGCAATAAAAATTGGAATCCGCCTGAAGCGGGTTGGCCCGAACTTTACGAGCTTGCCAGCCACAACTACGGCGTTCCATACTCGAGTGGAGTAAGGCCACTCATCATCAATCTCCACCCACCAGTAGTCATACACAGTCTGGTCGCCAAAGAGTCGCCCCAAGTCCATCCAGCCCAAACGTCTCTGCATCGTCTGCGCTCTACGGCTTGTAACTGTATAGATATGAGCTACCTCAGCCAGACCAAGCTCTGCATCCCACATCGGGTAGACTTGCGAAGGATTCCACAGGTCAAAGAAAGCTCGGTCTCCTCGGTCTCCGATTGCTGACCACGCAGAATACCAACCAGTAGCCAGAAGCAGCCCGATAAGACTTCGCTTGAGAGATTGTCGAGGACCAGTTCGGCGGAACTCAACCTCAATGTCCTCCCAAGCCATGTCAAAGAGGCGGGAGACTTCAGCAGACGCAGCAGCTACGTTAAGGTCGGCTTCATCAAGGTCCTTCAGCCTATGCGGTATCTTCACATCAAGCATATGGAGAACAAGGTTGAACATAGACCGAGGGTCGTTGCCTACGAAGGATTCCATCTTATCAGTCTTGAGTTCATCAATCATCTGGATAAGACGATACCAGACCTTCATCTTCTCAGTCCGAGGCGCCCAGAAGGTTCGTAGTTCGTTACAGCGAGTTATTATATCCTTAGCTTCATTTTTCACTAGCATCTGAGTCCTCCATACATTCTGGGCATACTCGCAGGACACGGATGGAAGTTGCTGTAGGAACGTGCTTCCAGCAGTAGCCATGCCCAGGTTTTATCTTCTTGCCGCATTCTTGGCAAGTTATATTCACTTGTGCTATTCGTACTTTTATACTCCATCTGGGAGACCTTTTCCTTCGATATACTTAAGGAATGAGTTGGTGAATTTCCTTCCGCCGCAACTCGGGCAGGTCTTAGTGCTCTCAGGCACAACCGTACTGCACTTGTTGCAGAGTATCGCACTCTTACTTGCCCCACTTTTCATCCCAACCTCCTGAGTCCCCAGAGGAACCAGCATAGCCTACTTGAACAGCTTGGACTCCTCGGCAGACTACGGCTATTGCACCTGCATCATGGTGGTCATCTGCTCCTACCACCGAGATACCATACTTCATAGTCGGGTCTCGGCGGATATTTCTCAACTGCGCCCAGAATCGCTGGTCATAGCACTCAACATCTTCGAGATAGCGGTTGAGTTCAGTCAGCATATATGGTTTGGTGGAAGTATTAGTTTGCCACCCGATAGCTCGAATATACTTGCCTGTTCGGACATCTTCACGCCAGTATAGCGCAGGGAAATCTCGCAGGTGGGAGACTATATCCAGATTGTCCTCAGGACATATAACTGTGTTACCGTAGTAGTAAGCTAGGTCTTTAGAGTACTCTGCCATTTCCCACTCGTCATACCAGCCTGCAAGAGTTGCACAGTGCTTTAGGATTGGTGGATGGTCTTTGCCCTCCTTATCTTCGTAGCCATCCTCGAAGTGCCAGATATGAGCTACAGACTCGGAGGCTTTACCTTTCCCAGGGTCAATACTCATTATGTAAGGTAGCCCAGGCTCACGGTCATGCCAGATGTCTGCCTCAGCCGATATACCAGTTTTCTTGTTCACGCAGGCTCGGTGCATCGGTGCAGGGTAGCACTGACGAATTTTCTGCTCAATTACCTCAGGACTGTATGCCTGATTGCCCGCAGTTAAGAAACAACTTTCATCATCCTCAGGAAACTCCTGCGAGAAGATGAAGACCGTTTCACCAGTTCGGCGCATAGAACGCATTTCAACTTGCTTATACCTGCGCCAACGGATTCTTGCCATAGCAAGGAACTCATCATGGTTGTAGAAGTCAATGAGCTTCCTCATCAGTTGAGCTTCCTCATCAGTAATATTGGGCAGTGGGTCTTGGTCGTCCCCATCCAGAACAAATGGGTCATCTGCATACATGACATACTCAGGATGAATAAACCAAGGATAGAAATGAGGCTTGTAGACTGACTTCATATGACCAGAACCAAGGGTGTAGCCTTCCATAGCAGCCCGATACATTTCACAGAAAGGATTGTCCTCGCCATTGGCAGTTGAACCGATACGAACCTTTGTTCCAGGCTTCAAAGGAACACGCTGAACAGCAGAGGCGAAGGTGTTTTCATGAGTACCAAGAGGCCAGAACGCATACTCATCCAGTAGCAAGTTATGAATCGTCTCACCACGACCCAGTACATATGACCTTGCGCTGAAGATATAGAAGGTTGAGTAGTGCCCAGTATCCTTATTTATGAAACTCAATTCAGTAGAAGATTTATGGTCAAGGTCAGCGATGGAAGGAATCCGCCGTTTCAAGGACTGATGGTATTTCTTTGCTTTGAGGAGCAGACGCTGCGCAGAGAATTCATCGTAGGAGATAATGACAGAAACCGTGCCGTTGATAGTGATGTTGTCTATGAGGAAGTCACCAGCTATTACGGAAGTGAAGCCAATCTGCCCAGGTTTAACATAGATGTCTCGCCAGGTAGAAGTCTCAATCACATCAGCCTGGATAGGATTGAGCTTCATAGGCACAAGCTGTCTGTCCTTATCCTCGATTTCCAGTAGTGTTTCAAGGGTAAGGCGGCGGTTGGAGAAGAGTCGCTTCATAGCCTCTTCTTGGGAAATAGTCTGGGTAGCCATGCGCCTCCTATCGTTTGCGAAGTTTGCTCAGGGTTAGAGCCAGACGAGACCGTTGACCAGTCTTGCCAGGTGAATGACGATGCTTTCTGGCAAATGCCATAACTGACATACCAGCAGCCTTGGCTTGTCTGGTCAAAGCTCCTGGCTTCTTGATGGCTGACTGAATCCACTTGCCACCACTTGACCTCGGTGCTCTCTTAGCGTTTGCCACTATCGTTTCCTCCCACCGTTCATCAGTCGGAGTTGGGTTGTAAGCTCAGTCAGGGCAGCAGTGTTCTTCTCTCGAGTGCTTTGGTCTTTTTCAAGGATACCAGTCAATCGGTCTTCCATAAACATTCTGTCCTGACGAAGACACTTTTCACTATTTCGCCTGTCCTTAACATACATGATAAAGATGATAGCTGCCAGTACTGCCACAGGACCTCCCGCAGCAAGGGCTTTTACTATTACAGATTCCATTATCGTGTTCTCCCTCTTAGTAAATTCCTCTGCTGAGGTCGTCTGGCAGGTCTGACCCGCCCTATACTGCGAGGCTCACGCAGACGAGTCCGTGCTATGTGAGCCTTAGCGATGTTCCTTCTGGACGCCGCTGACTGTTTAGCAGACGGCGCTCTTCTTGCTCTAGCTGTCGCCACTTTTCCTCGCCATCGTGATAGTATCCGTCCGGCTCAACTGAACAATCTCAGGATTTTCTGCCACAAATCTGGCGAAGTTGAAACCGTCCTCACCGCCCTTGACTACTGCCTCGAGGATTTGAATCTGAGCAGGAGTGTATTGGCTACGCATCTTGACAAGATATTCCTGCTCATTCTTGGACAGAGGTTCTCCACTGAGGGATTTCTTGATAATACGGTGGTCTTTCTCGAGGACAAGACGGAAGTTACGAAAGAACTCAATCTCAACATATTCCTTGGAAAGCTCTCTGCGGAACTCAGGAATCCTGCCTTCAAGCTCTACAAACTTCCCATCCTTGCGCTGGAGTGATAGCCAAGGCTTAGAACGCTTAATCATCTGGAGAGATTCACGAACTGATAGTCCAGATGCACGATAACCGAAGAACAAAGCTCTCTCATCGTCTCTATCCCAAGGGATAAGAGCAGAAGCTATGCTGACTTCGGTACTGCCGTTAGGGTTAGGTTTTACTACTTCACCTTCCATATCTCCTCTTCCAAGCTCAGATGATTCAGAACCATTCAATTCCCTTCAGTTTCAGTATAGCACAATCAAATCGGGGTGTCAAGTAGATGTTGAAATCTGCTGCTAATAACGGATTATTTATTATACCAAGGTGTACTGGGGTGTTGACATCTAATGGTACTGTATGTTATAATAAATACAGGAGGGTTGAATGGACATCTGGATTAGTCGCTGTAATAAGACTGCTAAGTGCGACTACTGCGGAGAGCCTATCGAGAACGGAGAGCCTTGCGTTTTCGGTAAGTTATGGAGGAAATTCGATGGCGAGAAAGGAGGCACAGCGAGAAAATGGACGAGACGTTTTCACTGGCACGCCAAGAGGAAGTCGGACGACCAGTGTTGCTGGCTGGCTCAGGCTCTGGATTATCTAAGCAAGCAGAAGCACGTAGAGTCCAGGGGCAGGAAGTCACTGGTCATGCCGAAAAAGCAGAGGGAAGCAAGAGTGGCAATCCTAAGAAGAAGGGCGAGAGTAATGCAAAGAATAAGGGCGGAGATGGAAGGGGACGCAAACGTGGACGTACTTATTCACTTAGGGACACAATTAGAGACATTGAAGGAAGAAATCGTCCCTCTGGGAGGAGCGCCAAAGAACTGGGAATAACTTGGTTAGACACCCGCTGTGAAGAATCGCCACGAAGCAAGGCTCACTTCTTGGTTGGAAAGACTGTTGTTGATGGAGGGACAGTATTTGAGTGTAAATTCTGCCATCGAGTTAGATGGTTGCCGAATAACCTGAACGAGTGTCAAAGGCTCGGTAACTGGTTTTACATATATGGACTGGATGGAGGCTACCAGCGAGTGCTTGACCTGCATCCAGCAGCCAAGAGGCTTATGAGCAAGATACAGGATATATACTATCTGAAGAAAACCATTCCGCCTGATATGTTCCCGCTGGCAGTTGCAGCAGTTATGCTGGACAGGGACTACCCGCATGATGTGGAGATAATGGAGGAGGAGGTATTATGAGCAGAGATTTAGTTCTCGCAGGAAGCTATGATGAGTTCCGCCCAACTTGTCAGTTTGGTTTTCGTGCTGGACTCAGATGCCATTCCTGCAATCCGTCATGTGCAGGCTACAAGCCTTCATATAGTCCATGTGAGGAGGTTTACAATGAACATATACTGCCCGAATCAGGATTGCCAGCCCAAGAATCCGCTAGTCATGGAGCAGGTCAGTCACATGTACTCATGGTTTCAAGGCAGACCCACCAAGCTAGTTGTAGAGTTCAAGTGTCCTGAGTGTGGATACCGACTCCGATTTGCCATGCCTGTCACAGGTTGGAAGTAGTGGCAAACGAATATGAAGAACGTCTCTGCGATATAGCAGCAGCAGAACTCACGATGCCAAGTGGTATCTTTGAGAAGTATGCCAAGACACACTCAATACCAGAGTTATCAGAGCTATTCCAAGTGTCGCAGTTGATGGTGGCGGTCAGGATAGCAGGAGGCTCTATCTTTCGGGAGTTTCGTGGAGACCGTTCCTGCTGCTATAGGCTTTTCAATCCAGCAGAGCATATACTTCGGTGCGCCCTTGACAGGAAGCCATATGTTCTGGTATGGGTGTACTCCACCATCAAGCTGAAGTGCAAGGATTATCAGGACTGCTTCGGAGTTCCTCATGTATTTAAGCCTGTGCCAGTTCCTGTGTTGTTTAAGCAGTTTCCAGTATTCAGTATCCCATATCTGATAACTGGCTATGATGTCCCTCCAAGACTCGAATACTGTTCAACCAGTAGCTCAGTCATGAAGTTGGAAGTAAAACATTTCCAGCGGTGAAATTCTCGTACTACCAATAGAAGAGATAATATGTGGGAAAAACTGTCCTACCGTATGCCCCCATCTTTTTTATGTCAAGTAGCAGTACCCCCATGCTCCAGAACATTATGTAAAGTTGTGGGAGCAGAACATTATGTAAAGTGCCCGCCACCATGTTCTGCATTATGGCAACTTGCCAGTTGGCAGGATTATCCCCACGTTCTGCCATTTGGCAGGCTGCTGCCAGCATCCAGAATCGAACATATGTTCTAGGACCAAAGTACTATGCCCAACCAGTACTAATGGGGGATTGTTCTGCTTGTGTAGCTATGATAAGATGATAGTGAGCATGATGATATGCTCAGAATAAAATAATATGGTAGGATTATAGTATGATACAATGAGGCAGGCTATATGCCTGACAGCAGGACTAGCATCTATGGCGGAGGGCTGAAGATAGCCTATCATAGGGAGAACTTGTCCGAAAGACAATGGACATCATGTCCTACATATTGAGCAGGCTGGACAACTAGCCAAGCTACTGCCCTTGACATCTGCCGCCCTGTTGTGGTAAAATATATACGCAGGGTGAAAAGACACCCTAGCACAGTAAGGAGGTGCCTTTGATGGCAGATGAAGAGACCACCCAAGAGCAGGCTGTAGAAGAGCAGCCAAAAGACGAAGCTGCACTGATGCAGGAAATGAATCAGGCGGTGGCGTCTGGCGACTACAAGGCGGTTGCCAAAGTAGCGCAGGAGCTTGTCAAGTTCCAGAAAGCCAAGGAGCAGGCAGAGCTTGAGGCACGACAGGCAGTTCTGGCTGAAAAGACGGAGACTGTCAAGTCCGTTATCCAGAAAGCCCTCGCCAAGCTGGTGGAGTCTGGCGAACTTGACGAAGCAGACGGTATCTGGTACTCCAACGACTTCGGGGAGAAGCTGGTGACTTGTCGCCTGATGAAGACCGCAGCCCGAAAGACAGGCGGCGGCGGTGGAGGCGGCGGCAAGAAGTTCTCCGTCAGCACCAGCGAACTGCTGGAGAAATTCGGCAGCGAGGAATACAAGGACGGCATGAGCTACCAGCAAGCCTGGGAGTCCAACACGGACAAGAACTGGCGGTATGCAATCCGAGAGTCCCTACTCAAGAAAGCTGGCGTAGTCAGCTAAACATCAGGCGACAGG